>JAURXW010000257.1 GCA_030654205.1 Bacteriovorax sp. | reverse complement strand
TTCCGAGCACTATAAATAGCAGCTGAAGCACCCGCGGGACCTCCTCCAATTATTACGACATCGAATAATCCAAGATTTGGATCACTTGATATACTTGATTCCACAATTCCAAAAGTTTTTTCAAGACTTGAAAGGAGATCAATTAAATTTAATTTTCCAGAATACAGAAGTTTTGAGTTATGAATAACACTGGGTACTCCTTGGATTCCAAGCTCTTTAATTTCTGCTTGTGCATAGGCACCATCGATCATCTGATGCTTAAAATTTCCATGAATAATCGCCATTTGATTTAAAATTTGAACAACATCAGGACAATTTTCACAACTTAATGATATAAAAGTTTTTAACTCAATCGGTCCCTTTAATTTCTTAATTCTTTCAACAATCTTTTCATCTGGAAATTTCCCTTTGCTATCAGAATTTAAAATCGCTAAGACCAAGGATGTAAATTCGTGTCCACTAGGAATTCCAGTAAATGAAATTCCATTTTCTAAACCTTTATATTCAATATGAAATTGAGGAATGTTATTGGTTATGCCTGAAGCTTTCACCTCAATAAGTTTTGATGTAGTACTTATTTCTCTAAGCATCTCGATCAATTGAATCTGGTCATTATGATTAGATAAATCATAAACTAATTCAACCTTATCGGTTAATTTTGAAAAGACTGATTTCAATTGCTCAATTATATTATTATCCAACATACATTCCTCACTTTCAAAAATTTTCTTAAGAGACTAGATTTTTCCAATTAAATCAAGACCAGGTTTCAATGTTTCACCGCCTGGTATCCACTTCGCAGGACATACTTCATTTGGATGAGCAGCAACAAACTGAGCAGCTTGAACTTTTCTGAGTAGTTCATCTGCATTTCTTCCAATCCCGTTATCGTTAATCTCTGCGAGTTTAATAATTCCTTCGGGGTTCACTAAAAAAGTTCCTCTATAGGCCATTCCTTCTTCTTCAATATGAACTCCAAATGCTCTCGTTAAGAGTCCAGTTGGATCTGCTAGCATAGGATATTTAATTTTTTTAATTGTTTCCGAAGCATCATGCCAAGCTTTATGAACAAAATGTGTATCAGTGCTTACCGAATAAACTTCCACTCCTAATTTTTGCAGAGTTACATATTTATCGGCCATATCCCCTAATTCGGTTGGGCACACAAATGTAAAGTCAGCTGGATAAAAAAAGAAAATAGACCATTTACCATTTAGGTCGTTTTGAGTGACCGTTTTGAAATTTTCATTTTGATAAGCTTGAAGTTTAAAGTCTGGAACTTTAGTGTTAATCAGTGTCGCGGCCATACAATTCCCCTTGTAAAAATTTAAATTGAGTATGAAAACTCAATACAAGGTAAGTATCGCTTATAATTCATCCTTAATGAAATTGATTGATTATATCAACTGATAGATAAAAACTATGAAACATGTTGCTTTTATTTCAACAGGTTAACTGAGGAAAACCTTTCTTTTTCATTTTTTCAATTAAAGTTGTACGATTCATAAAAAGAAGTTTTGATGCTTGGTTCTTATTTCCACCTGTAACTTCTAGAGCTTGATTGATAAGTGAGTCTTCTATATCAGACAATAATTGCTTCAAATCAACTCCTGCCTCAGGAAGGTTGATTAAACTCTTATAAGAATCGACGTGTGTAGGTACGGCCCTTACAAATTTGGCTGGAAGATCAGCAACTTTAATTAAACTTCCACCTTTTAAAATTACTAAACGCTCAATTAAGTTTTCAAGCTCCCTAACGTTTCCTGGCCAGTCATAACTAATTAATAGCTCTAATGATTCATCATCAAATTCAACATTATTTCTTAAGTCAGCACTTACAAATTTTGAAAGAAAATACGAAATCATTAATGGAATGTCTTCACGGCGCTCTTTTAGCGCGGGGATTTTTATCGGTATAACATTGAGACGGTAATATAAATCCTCTCTAAAATTTCCTTCTTGAACAGCTTCTTCTAAATTTCGGTGAGTCGCTGTTATAATTCGTACATCAATCTCGGTCGTTTCAGTACTTCCAACTCGTTCAATAACTCTATTTTGAAGTACTCGAAGTATTTTTACTTGCAATAAAAGTGGCATATCCCCAATTTCATCAAGAAAAATCGATCCTCTATGGGCCATTTCAAACCTCCCCTTACGAGAAGAAATTGCGCCGGTAAAAGCTCCTTTTTCATGACCAAAAAGTTCACTCTCTAAAAGCTCTGAAGGTATTGCACCACAATTTACTGAAATCATATTGTGGGATTTACGATTGGAGAGATTGTGTAAAGCGTTTGCAACTAACTCTTTACCTGTTCCAGAGGGTCCTGAAATAAAAATAGTGGAATCTGATGAAGCAACTTTTTTTATTCTCTCAAAAACTTGCTTCATTTGTTTTGAACGCCCAACCATTCCACAAAAAATATCATCTGGCCCAGGGGCTTCGATTTTAAATTTACTCTGGAATAAATGAGGGGCATTTGAATTGCCAGGAGCACTATTATTTTTATTGATAAATGCTTCATTACTTGCGAATGCACTTTCTGGTATATTCAATTTTTTAGTAAAAGCTTTTGTAACGAGTTCACTTAAAATTTCTAATTCAAAAGGTTTTGTTAGATAATGAAATACACCTTTTTTTGTAGCATTGATTGCTGTTTCAATTGAAGCAAAACCAGTCATTACAATTGAAACAAAATGGTGTCCGCGCTCTTTGAGTAAATCAATTAAAAGCAATCCGTCAGATCCTCCAACTTCAAAACTAATGTCGGTAATTAGACAAAAAGGAGTTTGGTTAACGACTGTTTCAGATTTAATTTTTTTATCAAGTTCTAAAAGACATTCTGTTGGAGT
>JAURXW010000237.1 GCA_030654205.1 Bacteriovorax sp. | reverse complement strand
AGCCAAGTAGAATTTTAATCATTACAAACTTTCTCACTAAATTGAGATTTTTGATAGCTGAAAACTTTACCTATGCATTTCGGTCAAACAAAAAAAGGCCCCTAAGGGCCTTTTTTAAAAGTCTATTTTTTATAAGGCATTTCACCTAAATAATCTTTCTTGCCTACATCTACGCCATTATTTCGCAATATTGCATAAGCCGTCGTTATATGAAAATAAATATTCGGAATGGCATGTTGAACTGCATATTCTGCACCACTTAAATACTTACCTTCCCAACGAGGCTGAGTAATTTTTCGCTCATGTGCTCCTTGAAAATCTTCTGCCTTAAAAGTGGCCAAGTAGTTAATGACATCTTGGATGCGGGCCTTTAATTCTGGAAGTGTTTTTTCTTTGTCCTCATGTACTGGTGCTTCTTTTCCTGCCAATCGAGCAGCACCGAGTTTGGCCGTATCGCAAGCAATTTGAACTTGTCTAATTAGGCTAAATTGGTCTGGAGCTAATCGTGCATTTAATAAAACATCCATATCAAACTTGCGAGCTTCTGCGGATTGAGCCCCTTTGTCTAAAAAATGAATTAAATTATTAAGCATTTTTGAAAACTGAACGACGGTAATGTCATAAATCATAAGCTCTCCTGAATTAAATTTTAAAATATAAATCTAACTTTTTTTTATCTGCTGTCAAGGTAGCTTCCTGGTACATTTATATTGTCAGGTACTTAGGAGCTCCAATGGATCATTTTTAATATATGTAAAAATTTCTCCCCTACATCTTTTTTAAATATTTCAGCGTAGAACACACCTATTAATATTTATATAATTTCATAAAAGGAGCTTTCTATGAAAAAACTTATTTTATTGGCAACTATTTTTGCATCTTTTTCACAAGCTTATGCTGCTAGCGAGACTTGGAGCTGTATATCAACAGATAAAAAAACTGAAATAGTGGCCGTGGTTGACGACAATAGTGCAACCGCTACAATTGATGGAGTTCTTTTGGACGCTGACGAAATTAGTAAAAATCTAACAATTTTAAGCAGAGACATTGGAACTCGTGATATATATCATTACGAATTAAAATTAATAAGAAGCGAGCAATCTAAGGCCGGTGAAGGTAGTGCTATTTATTATTATGATGAATCAATTGATTGTCTTGGTGAATACCATAGTGTTACTGAATTAACTTGTACTGTTCAATAATTATCCATTTACAGATAAAGCTCATTTGGAAATATTTAAAATGAGCTTTATTTGTTTGATTCATACTTCATTCCTCTTATATTCTTAAAAATTATCTATTATTAAAATTCATTTCTTCGAACTAATCTATTTCGTGTAAATTTCTTTTTACAAGGGAGGATTATATGGAAGTCTCAAAAAATAAATTTCTTATATTTATTTTATTATTTTTTAGCAATTTGACATTTGCAATAATAAAACCAGTTGTGACAAATCATAATGAAGACATAACTTATCAATTACGTAATGCCATATTATCTGATTCAGAACTTTCAAAATCTGCTCACCTGATTAAAATAACCCCTGTTAAAAATGCTATCATTCTCGAAGGTCATGTGGCTTCACGTGCGGAAAAGGTTAAGATTGAAAATTTAGCGAGGGCGAGGGCAAAAAAAAACAAAGTTTACAACCGCTTAACATATTAAGCTGATATCAAAAACAAAGGACTGAGTATGACTTATGGAAATAAAATAATAAAGGATTCGGTATTAGGAATATTCTTTGACCAAGATGCTTTTTATCGAACACTAAATATCTTAAAATCACAAAACTTTCAAAACTCAGATATTTCCATATTAATGCGTTCGGGACAAGAAACAGTTTTTGTTACGCTTGAAGAAACCAATAAATCGCCTGAGATTGCAACCACAGGGGCCGCGACCGGTGCCTTGGCCGGAGGAATTTTTGGATGGTTAGTTAGTGCAGGCCTACTTTCAATTCCTGGCCTAGGTGCTTTTATTACAGCAGGTCCATTTATGGCCGCCATAGCTGGTGCAAGTATTGGTAGCACTCTTGGAGGGATTACTGGTGGATTAATTGGATTAGGTATTCCAGAAGTTGAGGCCCTAAAATATGAAAACTTTGTCAAAGAAGGTGCTATCCTGATTTCTGTTCATATTGACAATGATAAATGGAAAACACGTGCGAAAGAAATACTTGAAGAAAATGGAGCAACTAATATATATACAACGTCTCTGCAAAGTAGTGAACTTAGCACTAGCAATAAAAATCTAGAAATCGATCAAGAATTTAATAAAGAATTCGACATGAGAAGAACTTATCCTCACGCTTAAAAATGTTTCATTGCTATTTACTCTACAGGTTTTACGAAGCTAATTGCTGTAACTGGAGGTGCGTAAACACCAATGAAACATTTTAAATATTACCTGTTTTATTAAAAAACAAAAAAGACAAAATCTGTATTACAATTATAGCATTTTTTTATGTTTTAAGAAATTTTTTCCACTCTTCATTGACTCCAAGTGTTCGTGCGAGTTCTGCTCTTTTTGGACTTCGCTCAATGCCAACTCCCGATAAACCTAATCCGTTGGCAACTGCGAGCATTGCTCCTTGTCCACAAAAAGGATGAACAAGTGTTTTTGTTTTTGTATGTTCTGCAATAAATTTCCCAATCATCAAACAGGCCTCTAGACCCATTCCTCTCTCCCATGTCTTTTCCCCAGTTTCAGGAATAACATCGGCCGTAGAATGCCCCAAATCATGGAGGCGAACACCTTTACTAAAGCATAAAATATGAGTGTAAGATGGGCGTCCGAAGCTTATTTTACCTGGATTAATTCGACAAACAATTTTATGCCATAACAATTCGTGTCCAATAGCTTCTGCGGCTTTTTGACAAAGGTAACCTTTATCTACCCATACTCCATCTACTTTAATATCTGATTGATAAAATACAGTCACTCCCTCATCAGGAGTTCTTGATAAAACGAGTAAAGCCGTTTGTGTAAACCATTTTTTCCAAGCCTCTAAAGTATGCCCATGAAATTCAGAAATATCTGGCATTGAGGCAATTAACGAACACCCCTCAAGAACGGGACTATTTTCTAACCAAACGACAGCATCTTCGCAATGGACTATTCTACTAACATTTTCCATTCATTAACCTTTAAAAAAAGTTTTAACCTAATATTCATTATATTTTTTAGAATTACCTTTAGATTTATCAAGTGGGTATTTAATTTCATTAGAATCTATTTTCAAAAATGCAGCTTCTTCCAGATCAATATCGAGTTTGGAAGCAATTTTTAATAAATAAATAAATATGTCGGCCAGTTCTTCCCTGGCCTTATTTTTAATTATTTCATTGGAACTATCATTTGACTCTTCTTCCGAAATCCATTGATAAATTTCCACTAGCTCAGAGCTCTCAACACTCAAGGCCATTGAAAGATTTTTGATGGAATGAAATTGATTCCAATCTCTTTCATCTGAAAATTTATTTATTTTTAATAAAAGTTTATCCACATTAATTATTCTATTCATATTTTTCTCCTAATTAAATTTATTCCAACTTGCCTCAAACACCAATGAGTTAAATCCAGTTGTGCCTCAAGCTCATTCTTTTTAATGAACTAGGGGCCTATAAAAACTGGCATCGATTATGCTACATCCAATATTGTTCTATTAACCACGGAGGATATTATGGTTCAAGACAAAAAGAAAGGAATGGAAGACGCTAACGACAAAAAAGGACGTATGCCTGGAAAAGCTGAAGAAGAAAAATCATCGGCCAATAAACCAGGAAGTAAGCCTTCAACTACACCAAATAAAACAGATTCTTCAAGCTCTAGAAAGTCGCGATAATCATCCGCTCTTTTTTGAGTAAAAGTGCGCAACATGCGTTGCGCGCTTTCTTATAAATATCCAAAAATACCCCTAATATCCCAAATTTTCCTTCTAAATAATATTCTATAAATGACATATCAACATCATATCAATAATTAAATTGGCATTATCTATGCTTAATATAAGGTAGGAAATAAAAGAATGGTAAAAGGGTCGTTGAAGCCATCGACAAGTTTTCATAATAGGTGAACAAGCATATTTGGGATCAATAATTTTAAGGAAGCTTGAAAGTATTTATCGTAAAATGTTTAGAATTCATTTATTTGATTAGTACTTGTTTTCCTAATGACTTATTGGGCCTTCTGTAAGAAGACCCAATATTTTTTGTGGCTAAATTTCTAAGAGCGTGACAATATTTGTTATATGTTTAACAAAATTACTCGTACTTTTCTTGATCAAATCAAGCAAGGTGTGACTCCGGAAAAACTTGCTCTTAGCATTGCCTTCGGTGTCGTTCTTGGCACCATGCCAGTCTTGGGAATCACCACGACCATGTGTGTTTTTGCCGCATTTATTTTTCGCCTAAATCATGTGGCCATTCAATCTCTCAATTACATTGCCTATCCTGTTCAAATACTTTTAATTATTCCCTTTATTAGGTTAGGCGAATGGATATACGGCCGTTCTAATACACCTTTAAATATCATCGAAATCATAGATCAATTTAAACTAAGCTTCAAAATCGCTTTTCAAAAATATTTTATCTTGGGCCTAATTGGATTTACAGCTTGGGCCATTATCGCTCCCATGGCCTTTACTATTATTTATTGGATTTCAAAAAAAATTCTTGTAAAAATGATGACAAAAGTGACTCTTAGTGACATAACCATGAAAAATTAAGCGCAGGAGCCCCATAATGACAGATCATATCCCGGTAAAACCGGCCAATTCAGCTCGTATTATATTAACTTTAGCTTACCCTGAAAGCCGCATGGACAACGTCCTTCTTAAGGCCTGTAGAGAGCAAGAAGAGAACCCTAATTTAAAAATAATTTCCCGCGGGGCCTTAAAAGCACTTTTTACGGCCGGCAAAATTATGATTAAAGGGCAAAGAGCAAAATCATCTTCCGCTTTGGCAAAAGGTGTAACTTACGTCGATATTATTGGATTTTAAAAAATAAATGAAGTGGGCGTTACACCCACTTCATTAAAAATAGTGATTACTTAATTTTATGAACTGTTTCATTTGTTTTATCGCTAATAACTTCGGCTCCTTCTTCAATTCTATGTTTCGCCTTTTCAGCTAAACACTTAGCATCCCCTTTCGAACACGCCATTTCCTTCATTTGATTAACGCCTTCTTTAACTGCGCGTTTAACATTATTACTTTTGACTTGAATTTGGTCGCTGATACTATTGTCAGCATGAGCTA
Organism: Bacteriovorax sp.; assembly: GCA_030654205.1. Classification (GTDB taxonomy): domain Bacteria; phylum Bdellovibrionota; class Bacteriovoracia; order Bacteriovoracales; family Bacteriovoracaceae; genus Bacteriovorax. Next base: position 538 of record JAURXW010000237.1, on the reverse strand, counting down.
AATTAATTGAACTTAATACGAGACCTAAAACCATCGCTAATTTCATAAAATACTCCTAATTCTAATTATTATCGGCAAAGCTCATCAAGCGATTGCCCTTTATCTCGACGAAAAATTGATTTATTTTCTGTTAGTTTTGAAGTGCCCTGACATCCTTTAACTTTAGAAAAATCACCATCAATCACTAATCTCTCTAAAGTTAAACGCTGCATACTTAAATCTAAATCTGATTTTATATTGGCAACGTAAGAATCACTTAATTGCACTTGAGTTTGTAATAAAGTTTGAAGTGAAATAAGACCGAGTCTATATTGTATTTTTTGGGCCTCATAAATTTCTAAACGTTTGCTTAATGAACTAGTGCTAAGAACTTGTTGAAGTTTAACTTCTAAAATTTGACCACTTAAAATTTCTGCTATTTTTTCATTTTCTTCTTTTAATTGTTCTACACGAAGTTTGATAGAAGTAATATTATTATTGGCGATCTTCAAATTGACTAAATTATCAATTCCAAAACTAAAACCACCTCCAGCTTTCA
>JAURXW010000234.1 GCA_030654205.1 Bacteriovorax sp. | reverse complement strand
AAATCTTAACTTTTTAAAAAATTCACTTTCAGTAATTGAAATTGCGATTTTGCGGTTGAAGTCTATTGATGATCTCAAATTTAAAATATCTGTAGCACGAAGTCCGCCTTTTTTATCACCCATTAACATTGACAGTCCTTTCATGCCAGCATCAGTTTTATCCTCTGTGGCATCTGAAAAACTGATCGAAGTCCAATATACTTCTTCCTGCATAAAATAAAATGATAAGCAAATAGCTGTTAAAAAAAGAGAAATAAAAATTGAACTTTTTAAATAGCGTTTAAAAAGTTTAATAATGAAAGGAAAATTGATGATGGTTGTTCCATCAAAAAGGAGTTCGATTTTATTCAAAAATTCTCCAAGTAATTTTATTAATCATTATAGCAAGTTATGGCCGGGCTTTGATTGAAAGGGAAAAAATTTCTTTTAAAACCCTACTACCTTACGAATAAGGTCGGACATTCTTCGAGATTTCACCACAGTGTTTTTATGATCAGATATAAGCGTTGGAAGATTTAATCCATGAGAGTTGTAAAAACTGGAGATTCTTTTGTAATACTCATTGCCATCTATTCCATTGGGTCTTAAGGACACGATAAGTAGCGAATTAAACAATTTAAAATATGGAAGCAGTAGCTGACTTTTTAAGTTGATAAAATTTAAATCTGGCAAATCCCAAAATATTAAATCATATTCCGCAATCTTATCGTTGGACTCTTGGGTGAGTAACAAATTATTCCAATCGATAAAATGACTTCCCATCTTATTTGGAACAACGACTAATCCAGTATTTTCGGGAAAATAATTATTAATAAATTCTTTGTAGTTACTTACATAATCTTTATACAAACCAAATTGCAAATTAAAACTAACAAGACAAATTTTTACATTTTTAAAGTCGGGATCATTGCCTAAATCGGCAAGTATCGTTACTAGGTATTTCTGCTGAGATGCCACGTGTCCGACATTTGAAATAGCAATATTTTTATCACCGCTTAGGACTCTTTCTTTCCAATTTATATATGCTTGATTTGCTTCCACGATTTCCTCTACTTTCTATTATATAAAAGCACACCTTCTAAAGGGATTTGATATTTTCCGGCCAGCTCACTTATTTCATTTATTTCATTTTGTTTTGATATACCTGTATCGATTACTAAAGTTAAAGAGTCAACAATGTTTAAAATTGGCAAATACAATTCTCTTTCTCTATCCATAGCAGATGCTTTTGGTAATTCCCAAAAAACAACATCTGAACTTTTAACAATTCGAGCGAGAAACTCGGTAAAAGCATCAGGGCCTATTTTATAGGCAATATGTTTTAATTTAGACAAATCAACTATTTCAACACCATCACAGGCATAAATTTCATAGGAATCATCATCCGTATCTTGATTAATAAGTTCAACTTCAATATGCGTTGGTTTTAAATATTTTGCTAGCTCAGAGCCTTCGAATTTATTGATAAAGACAGTTGCCTTAAGGTTCTTATGATAATTAAAAAATGAGGCAATTCCTAAAATTGAATGGTGTACTGATGGAGTATTTTGATTTCCATAAAAGGCTAAACTTTTTAATCCTGTCTGTTGTAGATTCGTATAATAACGACCTACTTCAAAAAGATCGATATGATTTTTCACACCAAAATAATTTATATTATTATACTTTTTCTTTTTTAGCTCTTTTGATTTATCAGATTCTTTTAAAGAGAGAACATTTTTCTTATTTGATTCTTTATTCTTACTTAGAGTCTGATTAGCTTTTTCGGCAAAATGAAATTTTAAAATACCAGGATTGCTAGAAGCTTCTTCTGGTTCCACCTCCTCCTTGAGTTTAAAATTAATTTTTCTTGCCTTCGATTGCATTGGTCTCCTAAATCTGACACTACTGCTTATTTGATTTTCGGTAATTTTTTTGATTGATTAAGAAAACTTAATATCTGAGAATGAAGGAGAAAAATTTTCCTAGCAGGTGATCATGAAAAAAACGATATTGCTTTTTACTTATTTTAGTTTTGCTTTATCCTTCACTCTGTACGCTGGGACACTTAAAGGAATACATGATACGATTGGTGGACCTCAGAGCTCGGGTTTAGAAAATCTCAATAAAATGGGAAAAATGCCGGATGTTTTTAGTTCCGATTTTGGTTTTTCAACTCACCCCAATGATGACTACAGAAAACGCCCAATCTTACTTGATAAATTTATTTCCTTATCTGCAAAAATGAAAATCATGACCCTTTCCTATCATCAGTGCCGTCCAGATATTCAAGAGCCCTGCACTTTTAACACGGGGGTCGCCAACGTTGATTTTACCGATGCTCAATGGAAAGAATTGCTAACACTCAATTCTCCACTAAATAAGCAATGGCAAAAACAAATTAATAACTTGGGTGATTTTCTTACAAAATTACAAAATAAAAACATAACGATATATTTACGCCCTTATCATGAAAGTAATATTCCTTCTTTTTGGTGGGCCGATATTAAAAATCCAAAACATTCCATCGATTTATGGAAAATGCTTCATACTTATTTAACTGAAAACTATAAACTTAAAAACATTAAATGGGTGTGGGCCTTAAGTTATCATACAAAATATTTAACAAATCTAAATTCTCTTTACCCTGGTGATGAATGGGTTGATGTTTTAGGATTTGATATCTATCCTACTCATGCAAATGAATTTCCTGAAATAAAAAAAGCCTGGGATTTACTTGAACATATTAGCTTAAAAAAACCAAAAGCATTAACCGAAGTCAGTCGCTTACCAAGCTTAAAAGATTTGGCCCAAAATAATTGGTTATATGTTGTTCCTTGGGGAGAAAACATGTTAAAAAAGGAAAATACTCCTGAAGAAATAAAAGCTTTTTATTAATTTATATATTTAAAATGAGAATTAGTATCCATGCAAAACAGTGAAATTGAAGCTATTGGAAAATATTCTGCAATTTTATCTATAATTGAGCTTGGTCTAGGTAGTATTTTGCACGCTGCCTCTATCCCATTAACTGGCCAAATACTTTCCATAAATCAAATTGCCATTTTATCCCGAGTTAGCTTTAAAGAACAATCAAACATTATCGGCTTAAAGATATCTTTAATTAGCTCTATATTAAAAAGTCTTTCACCGGCAGGAAAAAAACTTACACCGATGCTTGCTATACTGGCTCAAGGATTATTATTTTCAGTTGGATTAACTTTATTTGGTGTTAATTTAGTTGGATTCTTTTTTTCAATCGCATTATCTTCAGCCTGGGCATTCTTACAACCACTTCTCCTACTCTATTTATTATTTGGAAAAACTCTCCTCGATGTTTTAAATTATTTTAAAAAAGATTTTACCTTTTTATCTAATATTGAAGCCATAAACATTATTCAACTTGTACTATTCACTTATTTTGTAAAGTTAGTTCTGGCCATTATTATCTCAATACGATTAACCAAAATGAATGAGACTGAATTCCAAAGCTTGCAAAAACGACTTAATATTAAGACTAAAAATAAAAGTAAAAAAACTTATGACAATCAATTAATTAATGCTTTTTTTGATTTGCTTCAACCAATATTCATCATATCATTTATTTTAACCGCTTTTTTTCTTTATTATTCACAAAGCAGCGTGGTGCATATTGTCTGGTCTCTTCTTAGGCCAATCGCTCTTGGATTATTTATTTTTTATATTGTAAGAATTTACCCAATTGATAAGGTCATTAAGTTTTTTGATCATTTAGGTATGAAAAATATTTCAAAATCGTTATCGGTTGCTATTAACTATATTAAAAAGAATCGCGAACTTTAAGTAATTGTGCAACTATGCTTATGGCAATTTCAACCGGATGATTATTTCCGACTGGCTCTCCAATTGGACAATGAAGTTTTGAGATTAAATTTTCATTAATACCATTTTTTTTCAAATCATTTTTAATTACGCGGGCCTTTGATTCACTTCCAATGGCCCCGACATAAGGAAAATTAAAATCTGATAATGCTAATAATAAAATAGGTAGATCAAAGGCATGGCCCATAGTAACAGAGACGATAAAAGTTTTAGGACTTAGTGTACTTAGTGCTGATTTCATGTCATCAAGTTGAATTTTTTTCAATCTGAAGTGCTCCGGTAGCTTAGCAAGCCACTCAGCTCTTGGATCAATACAAGTAACTTCACAATCTAATTTAATTAACAATCTAATAAGTTCTTGAGAGACATGTCCTGCACCAAACACCGCAATTTTCCAATTAGATATTGGTAGGATTTTTTCAAAAAATAGTCCAACAACTCCGCCGCAAGTCATTCCAACATCTGTTTGAAGATTCCATTCTACAAACTGGTGAATATCTTCTTTTAATAAAAGCTCTTGCGCAACTCTTATGGCCTTGGCTTCAATTTTTCCACCGCCAATTGTTCCAAAATTTAATCCAGATTCATTTACAATTATTCTGGCACCAATTTCTTGAGGGGCACTTCCACGAACACTAACCATTGTCACAATTACAAAACTGCTTGCGTTTTCTTTTAGTTTTGAAATTTGGGCCAATAAGTCTTCATTCATAACGAGATAACTCCATTAAAATAACTTCATTGGTTGCTGGACTTGTAATATTTGGAAGCTGATCTTTACTTCTAAAATGTAAGGCATTTTTAATAGCGGTCCACACAGAGGCCCCTAATAAAAGTGGCGGCTCTCCAACAGCTTTTGATCTTAATACATTTTGAGTATTGGAATGATTTTCTAATAACTCAATATTAAATTCGCGCGGAGTATCTTGTATATTGGGAATTTTATAAGTTGTTGGTGAGTGCGAAAGTAATTTACCATTTTCATGATAAAAAAGATTTTCGGTTGTTACCCATCCCATTCCCTGCACGAATGCCCCTGAGACTTGACCAATATCTATACCTGGATTAATTGTTCTTCCTAGATCCATTAAAATATCTGTACGAAGAACTTTTAATTCTCCCGAATATTCATCTATTTCCACGACACTTAAGGCCGCTCCGTTGGTAAAATAATTAAAAGCTTTTCCCGTGAGAGTTTTTTTGTCAAATCCTAGTCCTTCTGTTTTAAAAAAAGCATAGCCTCCTAAAGAAACACGATTAAAGTAGGCCATTTTTAAAACTTCAATCCAAGTCATTTTTTTATTTGTTAATGAGCAGCGAACAGTCTCATTTTCAAAAATAATATGATCTGTATTAACGGCTCCATGAACAAACGCTGGCAACTCGTCTTTGTCGTTAAAAACAGTGCCTGTAAAATGTAGATGGGCCACCCATTTAAGTCTCGCTAAAATTTTCTCACAGGCCAGAAGTGTTGCTGCCCCATTTATATCTGCGCCACTTGAAGCTGCAGTCGGCGAAGTATTATGGTTTTTTTCAGTAGATGTTGGCATCATCACAATTTTTTGAAATGGAATACCGAAAGCACCAGCTGCAATTTGCTGCATCTTTGTATTTACTCCCTGGCCCATTTCAGTCGCACCTGTAGAAACCTGAACAGTTCCATCAAGGTGAATATTAACTAAAGCATTTCCTTGATTGAGGTGTTTGGCAGTAAAAGCAATTCCAAATTTACATCCAGTCATTGAAAGCCCACGAAGTTTTCCAGAATGAGCAAGATTAAATTTTTGAATTTCTAAGGCCAGATTTTTATAATCAGAACTGACGTATAATTTATTAAATATTTCAGGAAGAACATTGTTATCTACCAATTGCCCATAAGGTGTAATATTTCGGTCATTAATTCCATAAAGATTTATTTTTCTAATTTCATAACTATCAATTTTTAAATAATTGGCCATATCTTCAATGATACTTTCAATTGTCATATTTCCTTGAGGACCACCAAAGCCTCGGAAGGCCGTATTGGAATGCTGATTGGTTCTCAGCGCAGCTCCCTCAATTAAACAATGTTCGAAATAATAACATCCATCAATATGAAACATTGCTCGATCAAGTATAGATGGAGTTAAATCGGTGTAAGCTCCCCCATTGGCATAAAGCTGAGATTTAAAAGCTAAAATTTTACCTGAATTATCAAAGGCAATTTCATAGGTATTTTTAAACGGATGTCGCTTTCCCGTCATCATCATATCGTCATCTTTTGTCAGCACTAATCGAGCAGGTCGTTTTAATTTGGAAGCAACCAAAGCCGCCATCGCTGCAAATTGAGCGGCCTGACTCTCCTTTCCACCAAAGCCACCACCCATTCTTTTAACGACACAAACCACTTGAGAAAAATCTAAATGAAGTGCATGGGCCACCACGTGTTGAGTTTCAGTGGGATGTTGGGAAGAAGAATGAATTTCAATTTGACCATTTTCTAAGGGATAAGCAATGCTTGCCTGAGACTCCATATAAAAATGCTCTTGGCCTCCACATTCAAATACACCTTTTAAAACATGAGGTGATTTTTTAAAAATACTTTCCACATCACCTCTTATAAAAGGTGTGGCCTTGCAAATAAAACTTTGGGCCATCAAGGCTTCATCAATAGTCAAAATAGCCTTTATTTCTTCAACTTCAATTTTTATTAATTTCTTTGCCTGATTAATCACTTCATCGTTAATGACGGCAATTAAGCAAAGTGGCTCGTCTATATAGCCGATTATATCATCAACCATAATAGGTTGCTCTTGAACAATTGTTCCCCATTTATTGTGCGCAAAGTCTTTCGCTGTATAAATGCCAAATATTCCCTTAAGTTTTAAGGCATCACTATAATCAATTTTTTTTATTTTACCGGCCGATACCGGTGTTCCTAAAACGCCAACAAGAACTTCATTTTGCAGTCTAGGCCTGTCATCAATGAATATACTTTCACCTGTCACATGAGAAACCGCTGAATCGTGACGAATATTTTGCCCTACACTCATGAGATAACTCCCGAAGAAATCTCATTATAAAATTTCAAGAAAAAATTTTGCGCCAATTTCATTCGGTACTCTTTACTGGCCCTTAGGTCAGATAGTGGTTTAATAAGGTTTGAAATTTCTTTTGTAATTTCAACAAAATTTTCTTTAGAAAAACTTTGTCCTATTAAGCCTGCTTCAATTCCCTTTAAGCGAATGACTGTCGCGGCCACTCCCCCGAGAGCAAATCGGGCATTTTTAATTTTATCATTTTCTATTTCAACAATTCCTGCAAATGTCACGGCCGAAATATCGAGATCTTTTCTCATTGATACTTTATAGAGTCTAATCTGTTCATTTTTTTGTAATCTTGGAATTTTTATGCCAGTCACTATTTCTGAATTATTCATTTCAAGTTTTTTATAACCCAAATAAAAGTCACTCATCTTAATTTCACGAATTCCATTTGCACTTTGCAAAACGACCTGTGCATCACTAACCATTAAAAAAGGAATGGTGTCTGCAATGGGTGATCCATTGACAACGTTTCCGACTAAGGTGGCTTGATTTTTAATTTGAGGTGAAGCAAAAATATGCAACATTCTTTTTAATTCTGGAATAAATTTTTCTATATAATCTTCAAACTCTGAAAGTGTTACGGTTGCACCAACTAGAATATTTTTTTCATCGTGAGAAATTTTTCTTAATTCTTCTATATGATAGAGGGCCATTGCCTTAGGTGTTGTCATCCGACCTTTATTAACCACAACTCCAATATCAGTAGATCCCCCCATTATTCTCAAATCTGGATCAAGCGCCCGGGCCTTAAGCGCCTCAGGTAAAGTAACTGGTAAAAAAATAGTCTTATTATTAAAATTCATTGTGACTGAATGATTTCTAATTTTTTTCATCTCTAAAAGCCATGCCGGATTATGATATCGATCTTTAAGAAGTTCTGTTTTTTCCAAATCAATTTTTGTTGCTGCTTCTAAAATCGGGCGGTACCC
>JAURXW010000233.1 GCA_030654205.1 Bacteriovorax sp. | reverse complement strand
ACATTGTTTCAACAAATCTTGAAAAATATAAAGATTCTATCGAAATTATTCATTCTGATGTATTTGATTTTAACCCTAATTTTCTATACAAATTTATCACAATGGGAGAAGTCTTGGAGCATGTCGAAGATCCACGTGGTGTTTTAAAGCTTATATATTCGTTTTTGGCTCATAATGGGAAGGCATATATCTCAACTTGTACAAACTGTCCCGCAATTGATCATGTTTATCATTTTAAAACAATCGACGAAATTCGAGAGATGATTTGTTCGGAAGGTTTTCGAATAGATTCTGAAGTAATAGAGCCTGCGGAGTGTTGTTCAGAAGAAAAACTAATTAAACGTAAAATTGATATTTTATATGGCGCAATTATAAGCAAAGGGTAAAAAAATGGTTAAAGAGAAAGTACAATTAATATTTCAAGATGTGTTTGATGATAAGAACCTTTTGGTAACAGAAGGGATGAGTGCTGCTGATATCGAAGATTGGGATTCTTTAGGCAATATTGACTTGATAGTGGCAATGGAAAATGAGTTTAAAGTTAAATTTAACATTAAAGATATTCAAGAATTGCAAAATGTAGGAGATATGATTCGATTAATTGAAAAAGAATTGGCTGCAAAATAAATGAATAAATACAGTTTTGCTGAAATTAAAATCAATCAGTCGGCAGATTTTCACACTATCGTAACTTTAGAAATGATGGCGTCTTTTTTGGCAATCTCTGGAGATTGCAACCCGCTGCACTTGAACATGAAGTATGCTCAGGATTCAGGCTTTTCGAGTCAGGTTGTATATGGATTATTGACAGGATCCTTTCTTTCCACTTTGGTGGGAGTTTATCTTCCTGGAGAAAATGCGTTGTTTCTTGGTGCAGATATTTCGTTTTCAAAGCCAGTCTACGTTGGTGATCAGTTAACGGTAACGGGTATTGTTATAGAAAAAAATGAAACCTTTAAACAGTTAAAAATAAAGGCATCAATTGTAAATCAGGAAGGCTGTATTGTTTTAAGGGCAAAGCTAAAGGTGGGTATTCGTGAATGAACGTAAGATAATGCTAGTTACTGGCGCAAGTTCAGAAATAGGCTTAAGGATTGTAGAGTACTACGCGCAGAAAAATTACGAATTAATAGCTCACTATAATTTAAGTGATAAATGCCTAAATGAAATTAAGGATAAATATTCAGCGAAGAATATACACTTATTTAAAGCCGATTTATCCAAAGAAGAAGAAATTTATAGACTCAATAATTTTATTAATGAGGGTTTTGGACGAGTGGATTGTTTTGTTCATTTGCCTGCACCCAAAGTACTCATGAGGCGAAACAAAGATCTCAAGTGGCAAAATTTTCAAAATCACCTTGATGTTCAAGTCAAATCAGCTCACATTATTTTATCTGAGTTCTTGCCAGGGATGGCCAAAAGGAAGGATGGGAATATAGTTTTTATTCTTTCAAGTTGTGTCTTTGGCTTGCCTCCTGGGGCCATGACTGATTATGTGGTAGCGAAATACGCTTTGCTTGGTTATATGAAGTGTTTAGTTAAAGAGTTTTCTTCAAAGTCAATTAAGATAAATGCCATCTCGCCTTCAATGATTGAAACAAAATTCATCGAAAATCTTCCTGAGGTTGTCCGAGGACTAAATCGAGAAAATCATCCATTAAAGCGTCTCGCATCTGTGGAAGACGTTTTTAGTTCACTCAAGTTTTTAATTTCAGAATCTTCACCATATTTGACAGGAAGTAATATTCCTCTGACTGGTGGTGAAGTATGTTAGCGGATGATATTTGTAACTTGATTTGCGAACTAACTCACAATAGAGAAGCATTTTTTCATTTTGATATAATGGGTTTTATTAGATTGGGCTCTAGTCGCAGTACAAGATTTAGCGAACTTTCAAATATTTTTTCCAATATTCGAAAACAAGGTGGAAATGTTTACGTTCCCTCATATTCATATAGTTACACAAAGGATGAAGTGTATTCAATAAAGGATACACCGTGCAGCCTAGGAGCGACTTTTGATTTTTTAAAGAACGAGCATTTCAATTTAAGGACTGCAGATCCAATTTTTTCCTATTTGGCTTTTTCGGAAAAAACAAAGGAAAATTTTTTTATACCAAAGAATTACGAATGCTTTGGAGAGAGTTCGTTAATTGCGAATGTTTTTCACAATGAAGGTATACTTATTTCAGTTGGTAACCGTTTGCATTATTCGACAGAGATTCATTATATAGAAAAACTATTAAAAGTACCTTATAGGTTTAATAAGTCATTTAAAGGAAAAACAAAGTCACTCAATGGAGAGTTGTTTGATCTGGAGGCTATATATTATTGTCGAGATTTAGAGTTTGCTGAACGAAAAAAACTAATTGTTAGCTTTGAGCAATTAATGAGAGATATGAGAGAAAAAAAAATTATAAAAAATATTGCGATCAGAGATGAATTTGAACTGGAATGGGTAAAGCTTTCGGATGTTTTCGATTTTGTTTCAGCCAAGCTAAAAATCAATTCTAATTATCTTATGAAAGCATTTTTGTAATTAAATATTGTTAAGCAAGTGAGGCTATATGGAAAATAATATTGGAAATGAAATGTATGGTTGGGCCAAATATTTATTCCCTCTTAATAGAAGCCTAACGGGTAATGGAAATAGAGAAACGCTTAATTTTTTTAAAAAAATGATTCCCGAGATGGAGATTCATGAAGTTCCAAGTGGAAAGCCGGTGTTTGATTGGATTGTTCCTAACGAATGGAATGTCAAAGAAGCATGGATTAAAGACGAAAATGGGAAAAAAATCGTCGACTTTTCGGTCAATAATCTTCACCTCATGGGTTACTCAATTCCGATTAAAACGGTAATGGGGCTTGAGGAATTACAGGGCCATCTTTATTCATTGCCAGATCAGCCGGACGCGATTCCTTATATCACATCGTACTATCAAGAAAGGTGGGGGTTTTGTTTAACTCATGATGAGCGAGAAAAATTACAACCAGGAAATTATGAAGTTTTCATTGAAAGTACATTGGTTCCAGGGTTTCTGACATATGGAGAAATTATTTTACCGGGAAATCAAAAAAGAGAAATTTTAATTTCTACCTATATTTGTCACCCATCGATGGCCAATAATGAATTGTCTGGTCCTGTAGTTGCTGCTGCCATTACTAACTGGCTCAAGTCGTTGGCTAATAGAAGATATACATATCGAATAGTATTTATCCCAGAAACAATAGGCTCACTAGTATATCTTGAAAAACATTACAAACACCTGAAAGGGGTGGTTGATGCAGGATTTGTTTTAACATGCATTGGTGATGACAACGCTTACTCAATGCTTGAGTCACGTTTTGGAAATACAATTGCTGATCAAGTATCCAAGCATGTTTTAAAGTATCAAAGTTCTGATTTTCACACTTATAGCTTTTTAGAAAGAGGAAGTGACGAGCGTCAGTATTGCGCTCCTGGAATTGATTTGCCAGTTTGTAATTTAATGCGAACAAAATATGGCAAATATTCAGAATATCATACATC
>JAURXW010000220.1 GCA_030654205.1 Bacteriovorax sp. | reverse complement strand
TGCCACAAGCAAATCGAAGGCGCGTTTTAAAAATCTTTGAATTGAAAAAGTGTATTGTAATGACATAAATTCAATCTAATTATAGAATGATTAATCTTTGAAATGCACTATTTTTTTGGAAGTTTACCTATGGAAAATATGATTCGAAATTTGCGAAATCCTAGACTCTTTTTTGCATTTTCATATGATGCAATTATTGCGGCACTTTCATTTTGGTTTGCACTAGCACTTCGTTTTGAAACTTTGGACATCAGTAAATATACAACTATTTCTCTTGGCAAATTTTTCTTTTTTTCCGAAGTACTTTTAATTTTAAGTTTTTTTCTGAATGGACTTTATCAAGGCGTTTGGCGTTTTAGCAGCACTCATGATCTCGTAAGAGTTATCAAAGCGAGCTTGCTTGGTGTTGCATCATCATTTTTTGCCTGTTTTTTACTTAATAGGTTAGAGGGCGTACCGCGCTCAATGTTTTTTATTCAATTTCTACTTTTAGTCATGGGACTTGGTGGCGGTCGATTTTTCTACCGTTCATTAAAAGACAGATCAGCGATGAAGGGTTTGGTAGGTGGGAATGAGGATGACATAAAAAGAGTTCTCATAGTCGGGGCCGGAAGAGCTGGTGAAAAATTAGTTCGCGATATTTTTGCTACACCAGCTCTTAGATTAAATGTTGTGGGATTCGTAGATGATGATCGTTTTAAAAAAAATGCCCTTATTCATAATATTAAAATTTTTGGCGGTACCGAACTCATTCCCCAACTTGTAAAAGAATTAAAAATTGATAAAATTTTTATAGCCATTCCATCTGCCTCTGGGGAAGAGGTAAAAAAAATTGTAGGTTTTTGTAAAGAATCAAATATCGAAGTAAAAATTCTTCCCAAAATGGATCATCTTTTATCCACTCAAGTTGAGATTTCATTACTTCGAAATATAAAAATTGAAGATTTATTGGGCCGTGAGCAAGTAACACTAGATACAGAACATTTAAGTGCCATGATTAAAGATAAAGTTATAATGGTTACAGGTGCAGGTGGATCAATAGGTAGTGAACTCTGTTTACAAATCGCAAAATTTTCTCCACGTCTGCTTGTAATGGCCGATTGTTGTGAACTTTTTATGTATGAGCTCGAGATGAAGTTTAAAGAAATTCATCCTGAAATCGCTTTTTACCCAAAAATCTTAGATGTTAGAAATGCTGGAAAGGTTGAGGGAGTATTTGAAATGTATAAACCTCAAATTGTATTTCATGCTGCAGCCTACAAGCATGTGCCAATGATGGAATACAATCCAGCTGAAGCTATTGAAACAAATATTAAAGGAACCAAAATTATTGCTGAAGCCGCACTTAAACATAATGCTGAAAAATTCATTATGATATCAACTGATAAAGCGGTGAATCCAACAAATGTGATGGGTGCCTCTAAGCGCATCGCAGAGATGGTTATTACTGATATTTCCCAAAAAAGTTTTAAGGAAAATAAGAAGACTAAATTTATTTCGGTTCGTTTTGGAAATGTACTTGGAAGCAATGGCAGCGTTATTCCGCTCTTTAGAAAACAGATCGAAGAGAGAAAAGATGTTACTGTTACTCACCCAGATATCATCCGATATTTTATGTCCATTCCTGAAGCATGCCAGTTAGTATTGCAGGCAGGATCAATGGGAGTTGGAGGCGAGATTTTCGTTCTCGACATGGGCGAGCCAGTTAAAATTGTTGATTTGGCAAAAGAGATGATTCGTCTTGCAGGCTTGGTTATCGATCGAGATATTAAAATAGTTTTTTCGGGATTAAGACCTGGTGAAAAACTTTTTGAAGAACTTTTTAGTGACAAAGAAGATTATCAAATTACCCATCACGGTAAAATTCAAAAAGCACTTTTTCGCAAGCTCGATGAAACATTTCAATTTAAATTAGAGCGTCTGCTAAATCTTGAATCTAGCGAGCCAATAACAATTGTCTATATGATTAAGGATTTAGTTCCAGAATTTACTCATTTTCGTTTAGAAAATGAAGCAAAAGATGAAAATTTAGTTCTCAATTAAATCCCAAGGGCCTTCAGTGATAAATTTACCATTTCTAATTTCGCTAATTCCTATCAAGCATATTGCTAATCACAAAACTTACTTTCAATTAATTTTTATTATATTTGGAATTTTAGGTTGGCGTTTTATTGTTCACAATAAATATATAAAATGGCTTATAGTTTTTTTTATTGTTCATATTGCTTTTATTGCCTTAACTAAAAACATTGCCGATGTTAATTACTATAAAGTTTTACAAATAATATTTTATATATCTGGTTCATTTTATATTGCCCAAAAAGCATCACTTAAAGATTTATTTAAAACTATAAGTTTTTTGGAAATACTAACTTTGTTATTGTTTATTCATGAGTTTTTTTTCATGCCTGCTTATTTTCAAGCATCAAAGTTATTCCCACACTTCATTAGGTTAAATTTAATTGTGGGTGAACCAAATTTTTCTGCTTTTCTTTTATTAGTCATTTTTATGATTCATATCCTGGAAAAAGAATATAAAAGGGCCATCTTTCCTTTTGTGATGATTTATTTTTTCTCCGGAAG
>JAURXW010000171.1 GCA_030654205.1 Bacteriovorax sp. | reverse complement strand
GTGCTATTAATAAAGCTGAAGCCTTTGGAATTACGAAATATTTAATTTTAAAGACAACATTGTTTGCGGCGTTTTTGATCGGCATTGCGACTATTGCAGGGATTTATTTTTCTTCCTCTATAACATTTCCCATTATTAAACTTACGAGTAGTGCCAAGAAAATTGCCGATGGTGATTTTGCCTCAGATGTTAATATAAATACAACTGATGAGATTAAAGTTCTTGGCGATACGTTCAATTTTATGACATCGGAAATTAGAGATCTTTTAAAAAATAAAGAAGTGTTAATTGCCAAGCTTGAAGATTACAGCAAAAACCTAGAAATTATGGTTGAACAAAGAACTTTAGAATTAAAGCAAGCCAACGACTTTATGGCGTTGATGGTAAATTCATTAGATCAAGGGTTGCTAGTTTTTGATAACGAATTAAATTGTAATCCAATGTTTACGAAAGCCTGTGAACCCATCTTTGGTATCTCTCCTTTAAACAAATCAATGCCCGAAGTTTTAAATATATCGGAAGAGGGTGCGGTTCAAAGTTTGAAACAATGGGCCATGGTTGTATTTAATGAAATGATTCCTTTTGAGAGCGCAATAAATCTTGGACCACGTCAGAAAATCTCTGGTGTAAATTTTAATGATCCCGATTATAAATTTGTTCAAATTGACTATTATCCAATGAGAGATGCCGAGGAAAAAATTTCAAACGTAGTAATGATTGCTACAGATAAAACCAATGAAGTTCAGGCAACAGAAAAAGCACGAGAAAACGAAGCTTATGTTTCAATGATTCTTAAAATATTAAACAATAAAACACAGTTTGAATCTTTTGCGAATGAAGTCGAAGAGATAATTATCCAATTTCAAAAAGCTTATTCAGTTGAAAATAAGAAAATTGAGTTTGATCTATGCATGATGCTTTTTCATACACTCAATGGAGGTTTTGGAATTTACAATATTACAAAGCTTCAATTACTCGCTAGGGAATATGAAAACGAAATTAGTAATATTAAAGATAGTAATCCTGACCCGTTGGAGTATATTCCATTTCTAGAAGCCCATGTACAAAACCTTAAACAAGAATTTTTAAATTTTAAAATAGAACTTGACGCTTTAGTCGGAACTAAGTTTTCTACAGGGCAAGGATTCACTGAAATAGCTCGGGACAAAATCCTTGAATTAAAAGAATTAGTTTTAAGTGCAGGCAATAGCGATCTACAAAAATACTTTGAAGAGAATTTGCTAAAAGTACCTGTCATAAATTACTTCAAAGCCTACGATGATCTTTGTAAGACTACTGCGGTTAAGATAAATAAAGAATTTAAAGGATTAATATTCCACAATTCAGATTTAAAGATTGAAGCAGAACCGCTGGTCGAGTTTTTCAATGTTTTGGTTCACCTTTTTAGAAACTGTTTAGATCATGGATTAGAAAGCTCATATGCGAGACAGGCCGCTGGCAAAAGCCCAGATGGACATATTGAAGTTAGTTTTAATGAAACGAATATCGATAATAAAAAGGGATTGTCAGTAATTATCCAAGATGATGGTGCGGGAATAGATCCAGAAATAATAAGAAGTCGCTGCCTAAAATTAAATCCAAATGAAGATGTCTCTCATCTTTCAGACATTGAAGTTGTGTATAAAATTTTTGAACCATTTTTTTCTACCCGAGATGAAGTCTCAGCGTTATCAGGAAGAGGTGTCGGAATGTCAGCAATAAAAGAAGTTGTCGACAGAATGAATGGACATATTAAAATTGAATCAAAGGTTGGAATGGGAACAGTATTTTCTTTTACATTACCAGTAGGATAGTTACTTCAATCTCATTAAGATTTTTTCTTTAACAACATCTGCTTTGTATGGCTTTATAATGTAATCGGTCGCACCACCCAAAATGGCCTTAACGATAATATCTTTTTCATTTTCTGTGCTAACAATAAAAATAGGTGTTTTTTTATAACTATCAAGAAAGCGCAAGGCCTTTAAAAGATCGAGACCATTCATAAAAGGCATATTAATATCTGAAAAAATAATATCATAAGGATTTCCAAGCTGGGCTTCTGATTTTAGTTCAGCTAGCGCGGCTTTTCCATCGGGCATTTCTTTTATATTTGTAAATCCTAGATTCGTTAATATTTTAACTAAATCTTCACGCATATTTGGCAAATCATCAGCAATCATTACTCTTTTATCTAAATATGCTTCTATGCCCATATATCAATCCTTAAGTTTTTTATAAGTTTTCGGCAATTTAGTTAAAGGACTTAATTATATCTGTTTTTATTTTGTTTATTCTAAAGAATATTTGAAATTCGGCTAAGAACGGATATTTATTAAGTTCTTAGCCGAAAAGTAATTTGATCAGGTATAATTATTTACCTAAAAGATTTTTGAATTCTTGAGTCAGCAAAGGAACGATAGTAAAAAGGTCCCCAACAATTCCGTAATCTGCTTTTGTAAAAATAGGAGCATCAGGATCTGTGTTAATAGCCACGATAACTTTAGATGTTCTCATTCCGGCCAAGTGTTGAATGGCACCAGAGATACCGCAGGCAATGTAAAGCGTAGGTGCAACTGTTTTACCAGTTTGTCCAACTTGCATTGCATGTGGGGCAAAGCCAGAATCTACTGCAGCTCTTGAAGCACCAACAGTGGCACCAATCACATTTGCGAGCTCATCTAAAATTTTAAAATTGGCAGCTTCTTTCATGGCGCGACCACCAGAAACAATAATATTAGCTTCAGTTAAATCTAATTTTTCAGAGGCTCCTTTTACAATTTCTTTAATCATTGCGGTAATCGCTCCCGCGTCTACTGCAGTATCATTTGCTGAAGCAGCTCCAGAAGTTGGATTTGCATTCAAACCAAGAGCGTTAGGTCTTACCGTTACAAAATGAGGCCTTGGGCCAGTCAGTTCAACTTTTGCGAAGCATTTACCAGCAAAGAGTGGGCGAGTTCCAGAAAACTGATCCCCTTCCATAATAAAATTTGTAACTTCTGAAGCCATGCCAGCATCGAACTTAGTTGCAACACGTGGAAGTAAATCTTTTCCAAGTGACGTAGCTCCTGCGAAAACATAATCAAAATTTCCAGCTGCAATAAAGCCATGAAGTGCGTTTGCGTAACCCTCAGGTGAATATTTGTCTAAATTAGCGCCTTTAAGAGAATGAATTTTTGAAGCACCATACTTTGCTAGGTCAGCTGTCGCTTCGCTTGGAATCGCACCGATTGCGGCAACCTCAACTGTGTGTCCAGCAAGTTTACCTAAAATTTCTAAAGTGACTCCTTTAACATGAGTTCCGTGAAGTTCCGTGAATACTAATATTTTAGCCATACAATCCTCTTAATTAGTTTTAAATTACTTTAGCTTCTGTTCTCAAAAGACCAACGACTTCTTTAACAACGGCTCCCATTTTTGCAGCATCAGTTGCATCGAATTTTTTTCCAGCTGGTTTTTCAGGAGGAAGTTGAAAGTTAGAATACTTAACTCTTCTGTCTGCTTCACTCACACCGACATCAGCAAGGGATAAAATTGTTAATGGCTTTTTCTTAGCTTTCATAATACCAGGCAAAGATGCGTATCGAGGAGTATTGATACCTTTATTGCAAGCAATCATGGCCGGAAGTTTAACTCCGTAAACTTCTAGTGCTCCGCCTTCTACTTCGCGTTTAACTACAATATCAGTAGCTGAACCAGAATATTCTACGACAACAGTTACTGAGGGAATATTCATCATTGTGGCCAGAATTTGTGGAACTTGAAGACAGTCATCATCGATGGCCTGTTTACCAGTTAGAATAAGATCAGGTGTTTTTCCAGATTTCAAAATGGCCCCTTTAAGGGCTTTAGCAATTGAGTATGAATCAAGATTATCTGTAGCTTCAACGAAAAATGCATCGTCGGCGCCCATGGCCATTGCAGTTCTTAGAGCTTCAGTATCTTTAGAACTACCAACTCGTAGAACAGTAACAGTAGAACCAGCATTAGCAGCTTGAACTAAGAGAGCTTGCTCGACAGCAAATTCATCATAAGGATTCATAATCCATTTTATTGAACTTGTTTCAATAAATGATCCATCGGCACTTGGAATAATTTTAGTTTCAGTGTCGGGAACTTGCTTTACGCAAACGAAAATATTCATACGTAGCTCCTATATTTATCTAGTAAAAAGTTCTTTAGCTATTACTAGTCTTTGTATTTGTGAAGTGCCTTCATATAATTGAATAAGTTTCGCGTCTCTCATGATTTTTTCGACGGGATACTCTTTGCTATATCCATAACCACCGTAAATTTGTACTGCATCCGTAGTTATTTGCATACAAGAATCAGCCGCAAATGCTTTAGCAAAAGAAGCGAGTTGTGTGTTGGGGAGTCCAGAATCTAATAGCCAGGCGGCCTTATGAACAAGCAACCTTGAAGCTTCAATTTTCATTGCCATATCTGCGACCATAAATTGAATTGCTTGATGTTGTGAAATAGGAACATTGAATTGAATTCGTTCTTTCGCATATTTTACAGCGTGATCAAAAGCACATTGAGCTCCACCAACTGCAGATGCCGCGACCATAGGACGAGAGTGGTCTAAAGTTTTCATTGCAATTGACCAACCTTTATTTATTTCTCCAATAATATTTGATTTTGGAACGCGAACATTATTGAAAGTAACAGCTCTAGTATCTGAGCAGCGATGTCCCATTTTATCTTCTTTTTTTCCAACAACTATTCCAGGAGTTCCTTTTTCAATAATAACAGCAGTTATGCCTTTATGCTTTAAAGTTGAATCGGTTGTTCCATATAAAACAAACAAATCAGCATACCCAGCATTGGTAATCCACATT
>JAURXW010000163.1 GCA_030654205.1 Bacteriovorax sp. | reverse complement strand
AGCCACTTCCAATTACCAAGATGTGCAAGATCCAGCGATCACCATCTTATTTAAAGTTAAAGACCAAGATTTTTATATCGCCGCCTGGACCACAACTCCTTGGACACTTCCATCTAACTTGGCACTTTGTGTGGGGGCCGAAATTGAGTACGTAAAAGTTAAAGACGTTGAAAAAAATATTAAATTTATTATTGCAAAAGAAAGAGTTGAATCTTATTCAAAAAAAAGAACGCTTGAAATTTTGGAAACGTTCAAAGGTTCAGATCTTTTAGGTCTACGTTATGAACCACTTTTTCCATATTTCAAAAAGAATGAAGCCATTGGAGCCTTCGTGGTTCTCAATGATAATTACGTCACAACATCTGATGGTACAGGTATCGTTCATATCGCACCGGCCTTTGGAGAAGACGATAATCGAGTGATGAAAGAAGCTGGCATTGGAGCGATTGAGTGTCCGGTTGATGATGCTGGAAAATTTACTTCAGAAGTTTTTGACTTCAACGGTATTCATGTAAAGGCCGCTGACAAAGACATTATTAAAAAATTAAAAGATGAAGGTGTTCTTTACGACCAAGCTGTTTTAGTCCACTCGTACCCATTTTGCCCACGATCTGATACACCACTTATTTACAAGGCCATTCCTTCGTGGTTTGTTTCTGTGGAAAAAATAAAAGAACGCTTGTTGCATTCCAATTCTCAAATCAATTGGACCCCATCACATATCAAAGAAGGCCGTTTTGGTAAGTGGCTTGAGGGCGCTCGCGATTGGTCGATCTCAAGAAATAGAATTTGGGGAACTCCCATCCCTATCTGGATCAATGATAAAACCAATAACCGTATCTGCATTGGCTCTATAGAAGAACTTTATAAATTAACTGGAACAAAAGTAACTGATCTTCATAAAGAAAATATTGATCACCTAACCTTTACTCACACAGGTGAAGAAGGAACTTATCGAAGAATTCCAGAAGTTCTCGACTGCTGGTTTGAATCAGGTGCGATGCCTTATGCACAATTGCACTACCCTTTTGAAAATAAGGAAATGTTCGATCAAGGATTTCCGGCAGAATTTATTGCAGAAGGATTAGATCAAACACGCGGATGGTTTTATACATTAACTGTTTTATCAACTGCCCTTTTTGATAAACCTGCTTTTAAAAATGTCATCGTCAACGGTATTGTTATGGCCGAAGACGGAAAAAAAATGAGCAAGCGTTTAAAAAACTACACTGCTCCAGATGAATTGATGGAAGTTTTTGGAGCTGATGCTTTAAGACTTTATTTAATCAATTCCGGCCTGGTTAAAGCAGAAGAACAACGCTTCACCGACACTGGCGTAAAAGACATGGTTCGCAAGGCCCTCTTGCCATGGCAAAACTCCTTTAAATTTTTTCAAACTTATGCAGAAGTGGACGGATGGTCTCCCGTTGATCATTTTAAAACTTCAGATAATATTGTGGATCTTTGGTTATTATCAAATCTTCAAACGCTGAAAAAAAATATTGCTAAAGAAATGGAAGAGTATCACCTCTACAATGTGGTTCCAGCTCTCTTTACTTTTATTGAAGACTTAACCAATTGGTATATACGCTTAAACCGCGCTCGCTTTTGGGGAGATGGCCTAACTGAAGATAAATGTGCTGCCTACTCAACTCTCTATACTGCCCTAAGGGAGCTCACTATTTCGATGGCCCCATTTGCTCCATTTTTCTCGGAATATGTTTTCCAGGAACTAAGAAAAATGAATCCAGCGGAAGCCCTATCTGTGCATCTTTGCGAGTATCCAGTTGCCAACGAAAATCTAATCAACAGTGATCTCGAAGTTGCGGTTGAGAGAATGCAACAAATTATTTTATTGGGAAGACAAAAAAGAAATCAAGTTCAGATCAAAGTTAAAACTCCACTGAAGAGATTAACGATTATTCATAAAGACCAAAAAATGCTCAATGAGATTAATAAACTTTCTAGCTATATCCAGACAGAATTAAATATTAAAAACATTGAATTCTCAACAGATGAAGAAAAATTTATTACTCTTTATGCAAAAGCTAATCTCCCGATCTTAGGAAAAAAACTAGGAAAAAACATGGGGAAATATAAAGCATTAATTGAAAAACTTAATAGTGCCCAACTAACTGCGCTTGAAGAAACAGATTCTCTATTGGTAGATGACACCGTTTTTAACCAAGAAGAAATTCTAATTTTTAGAGAAGCAAAGACCGGCACGGAATCAATGAGTAATCGTTTTATTTCAATTGATATCGATACTGTGCTTGATCAAAATCTAATTAATGAAGGACTAGCGCGCGAGATTGTTAATCGCATCCAAAAATCAAGAAAGGAATCTAACTTTAATGTTGGTGACCGCATTGAAGTTAAATATTTTGGAGATGATGCCCTACTCAGCGTTGTTGATCAATTTAGAGATTATATAACTGGTGAAACACTTGCTGTGAAAATGGAGAAAGTAACTTCTGAGCAAGCTCTCCTTTATGAAATCGATGAACATAAATTTTCTGTTACTCTTAAAAAAATATAAGGATTTCATATGAAAGTAAAAGCCGCAGTCGCGTGGGCCGCCAATCAACCTTTAAGTATCGAGATCGTGGATCTCGAAGCTCCTAAGGAAGGTGAGGTACTGGTTCGCATCGTAGCTTCAGGCGTTTGTCATACTGATGCCTACACTCTTTCTGGAGTTGATCCTGAAGGAATATTTCCAGTGATTTTAGGACATGAGGGAGCAGGTATAGTCGAAGAAGTTGGTCCTGGTGTGACCTCTCTAAAAAAAGGTGATCATGTCATTCCCCTTTACACTCCTGAGTGTGGTACATGCAAATTTTGTACTTCTGGCAAAACTAATTTATGCCAAAGAATTCGCGAGACTCAAGGAAAAGGTTTGATGCCTGATGGAACAAGCCGATTTTCAAAAGATGGAAAACCAATTTTTCATTATATGGGGACTTCTACTTTTGCCGAATACACAGTCGTCGCTGAAATTTCTCTCGCTAAAATTAATCCTAAAGCGCCCCTCGAAAAAGTTTGCTTACTTGGTTGCGGTGTTACTACTGGAATCGGTGCCGTTTTAAATACAGCAAAAGTAGAAAAAGGCTCGAACGTTGCCGTCTTTGGAATTGGAGGCATTGGTCTTTCTGTAATTCAAGGTGCCCAAATAGCTGGTGCTAAAAAAATTATTGCGGTTGATATTAATAATTCTAAATTTGAGATGGCCAAAAAATTTGGTGCAACTGATTTTGTAAATCCTTTGGAAATCAAAGGAACAGTCGTTGATGAAATTGTAAAAATGACTGATGGTGGTGTTGATTATTCTTTTGAATGTGTCGGAAATACCAAACTTATGAGACAAGCGCTCGAGTGCTGTCACAAAGGTTGGGGCGAATCAATTATCATTGGTGTCGCGGCCGCAGGTGAAGAAATATCGACCAGACCATTTCAATTAGTCACAGGTCGAGTTTGGAAAGGTTCAGCATTTGGTGGTGTAAAGGGACGAAGTGAACTGCCAGGTTTTGTAGATAAATATATGGCCGGAGAAATCAATATCGATGACCTGGTGACTTTTACAATGCCTATTGAAGAAATTAACGATGCTTTTAAGTATATGAAGGAAGGAAAAAGTATCCGCTCTGTTGTAACTTTCTAGGAATTCAAACTTATGAAGCTTCTTAAATCTCATAAATCTTTTAATGGTCACACTCAGTTTTGGTCACACGATTCTTATGAAACAAAAACTGAGATGAAGTTTTCAACCTTCATTCCCGAAGGCAAGATCAAAGGATGCCTAATTTGGCTTTCAGGTCTTACTTGTAACGAAGAAAATTTTATCACTAAGGCCGGTGCTCAAAAAACTCTTGCTGAACAAGGTCTCATGCTTATTGCCCCTGATACTTCTCCTCGAGGATTAAATCTTGCTGGTGAACACGACTCCTACGATTTTGGTTCTGGTGCTGGTTTTTATCTAGATGCGAGCAATCCTCCTTTTGAGAAAAACTACCGCATGTATAGCTACATCACCACAGAGCTCTACGAATTGATTCAAACAAAATTCTTAGTTCAAAATATTTCAATTATGGGGCACTCAATGGGAGGCCATGGCGCACTCATCATTGGCTTAAAAAATCCTGATAAATTTAAATCTATTTCAGCTTTTTCTCCCATTGTTAATCCCATATTGGCCCCTTGGGGAGTCAAAGCATTTTTGGGATACTTAGGAAATGATCAAACTGATTGGAAAGATTGCGATAGTGTTGAATTATTAAAAAATGGAAAAAGGCATCCGACTTCAATCTTAATTCATCAAGGAACAAATGATGAATTTTTAACAAATCAATTAATGCCTGAAAATTTTAGTGAAGCTGCCGATAAGGCAAATCAAAAATATCAATTAAAATACTGCGATGGTTATGATCATAGTTATTATTTTATTGCGACTTATATAGAAGAACAAATTCTTCATCATGCCCAATATTTAAAATAAAAAAATTAAAGATCGATTACACACTCAGCGACTTTAGTTTCAGAATCTGTATTGAATACTTTAGAAACAGAAACAACGACATACTGCTTGTTATCCCCAGCGCTTACTGTACGAATAATTTTTTCAATATAATTAACTGAATCACTACCAATCGTTGAATGATCAGTTTGGATA
>JAURXW010000153.1 GCA_030654205.1 Bacteriovorax sp. | reverse complement strand
AATGTTAAATAGTAAGTATTTCTTGTTTTTTAATAAAGCTAGTGAAGAGTCGAGAAAAGAAGCACAGTTCACAATTCTTCTGGCTGCAAAAAAGGAACTAATTAAATTTTATGAAGAAAAACATGAAGAAAAGTTACTATCGATTAGTAACATTCCAATACAGTCTTTAAAGAAAGTTAATGAAACTATAAAAGATACGCTTGAGAACCATATGGATAAAATTTTTATTCGTATGCAAAAGAATATTCAATCTGAAGCTGGGGATTCTCAAACTAGAACTTGGGATTTGTTTAGTGACTCGGTCCAAGAATCAATCTTAAAAGATGTTCCAGTTCAAACAACTTTATAATAAATGATGAGTGCTCAAAGATTTTTTTATGGTGAGCACTCTTAACAAACCTTGGAGATATTTTATGAAATTACTAGTGACACTTTTCTATATTTTCTACACTTCAATTACTGTATTTGCAGGAGAGAAAAAAATGACTCCAACAAATCAAGTTAGCGTTGTAAAGTTTGAGAATGGATTAACTACGTTAAGAGTTGGTGTTTGTCCTGAAGATGCACCAGTTGAAGTTGGTATTAAGTTTACAGCATCATCTAGTCCAAATGATTTGACATTTGCGGATCTTCAAGTCTTAACACCAATGATTCAATGTTATGCAAATACTTACCGTGATGTTGTGGTTAATTTAGATAAATTAATTAAAGAAAAAGTTGAACAAGATTCAATTATCAGTAGTTCAGTGCTAATGAGGACACTACCCTTAAGACTTGAAGTCCAAAATTTTAACCACTACTAAGAATCTCAAACTGCATTTTTAAACGCGAAGTCTTCTTATAAATCCTCAAAGGGCCAGAGATCATAAAAATCTCAGGCCCTTTGATCTTAGAATCACTTCAGGGTAATTCGTCACTCACGAGTGACGAATTGGAATAGGAGATATACGTAACATCGAAACTCTTCCCATATTCAACACTTAACTTTTTGGCAAGCTTATGCAGTATTGTTTTCCCATACTCTGCATGAGTCCATGAAAATTCTCCACCCAGTGTGTGGAATTTCTTAAAAGTCAGCTAAAACAGCCTCAATCTTGCCACAGTAGAACTTTTTTGAATGCTCATGCCACTTGTTAATCTGCTGACTAAATTAAATTGATCATTATTTGATAAATTTAAAATCTTGCATTAGAATTGCCCATTAATTTTAAAAGGAACCCAATTATGGAAATGATAGCTTTCAATTCAAAATTTCCCCAAATTGCCGAAAAAGAAACTCGTTCAATTACTGTTGTGGATAATTCATATGGATTAGAAGTTGGGCAATATTTTTTCATTGAACTTTTTTGCACTGATCGAACTTGCGATTGCCGAAGAGCAATGGTTAAAGTTATTGGCCCCGGTGGTAAGTTTTTTGCAACCTTAAGCTACGGATGGGAAAGTCTAGAATTTTACACTCAATGGATGTTTGGCGACAGTAGTATTTCAGATACCATCATTGGTACTCAACTCTACAGCCTGGCACCTCAAACAAAAGATTCAAATCAATTTTTAGATTTTTTCAAAACAATGCTTCAGGATATTGAGTATGCCAATCGAATCAAGCGGCATTACGAATTATTTAAAAAAGCTAAAAAAACAAAGCCTAATTATTTTACTAACCCAAAATTGAATAAAAAAAATGATCTTAGAATTACATCCACTAATTTATAAAAAATAGAATTAATTCTTTAGAGAAAATAAATATGAACAATATTTCAAATTTAATAGACCCAACCGATTCATGGATTTTTCACCGCGAAGAAATTGATACAATTCAAGATGGAAGTTGTAATGTCTACGTTTTACTTGATGGGAACAATGGTTATTGCTTTGGCCAGGAAGCATATCGTGATTTACCGACCACCAATAAAATAGTAGATCTTTAAAAAAATGCCCATAGTAAAAATGGAAATTGGCCGTCTCAAATTTATATTTCTAAAAAAGATCCTTGCGTCGAAATCTTAAAGGCCATTTGCAATGGTTTAAATCTTGTGATGACTGACTTGCCACCGAAGGAGTTTAAACCACTCGTGAAAGAATTTGCTGATTCTTTTAAGCAGTTCAAACAGGGAGGACGTCCAATAAAACATGAACCTCTTTCTCCTGCGGATCAAGAAGAACTTGAGGCCTTTACTCCTGATACATATGGGCCATGCACATGCGGATCGGGGAAAAAATTTAAATTTTGCTGTAAAAATGGATTTAAAGAAATCGTCTTTGCTATGTGTGCGGCACAAGATGGATATTTAGAACAAGCACTTCGCCATATGAAAGAAGCTGAAATTAAAATTGGAACCACTGCAGAAATTTTATGTCGTTACGCAATTTGCTGGTCTTTTTCCAATAGAGAAAATTCAACAAAATATTTAAACGAAGCTTTGAAATTAAATCCCAATCATCCTAGAACAAATTATATTTTAGGAATTGAAGCAGTTCAGGACGAAAATTTCGAGGCGGCAATTACATTTTATAAAAGAGCTATTGAACACTATCCAAAAGAAGACAAAGTTCATCTTAATGAAACCTACAATAACCTTGGCACTGCTTTTTACAAAACTAATAATTATATTGATGCAAAGGCTGCATGGGAAAATGCCCTAGTCTTACTTCCAAAAGATGTCATGGTAACAAATAATTTATTTGAGTGCATTTATAATAATCCTGATGTCCCTAAAGAAATAAGAGTGATTTCACCTTTTATTCTCAAATTTATCGAACGAGAAAATTAAAATGTGTTACGTTATAAAGCCTCAAGGGTGCCAATTATGATTAACAAAAATAACAAAGCTACAGCCGTTATTATGCCGCCTGAAGAATATGACCGGGTCTACATACAACAATTCAAAGAATCGATAACCAAAGGAGTTGCTGATGGTGATACTGGCTACGTAATTAGTACTGAGGAATTGGAGCGCCAACTCTCAGAAAGAAGAAAGCTCACTCAGGATAAATACATAACCACCTGAAACTACTCCAGTCACCTTTACACCGATTTCGATTATTTCGATTATTGCTAATATTTCGAATAAATGTTACAATAAGATTAAGCATCACCACGGAGGAACTTATGTCATCCACAGCTTACGCTTATAATATTTCTGAAAAAGAACGTAAGACAGCACAGAAAAGTGCTGAGGCTTTGGAGTCACTACACTTAGATTCTTCATCTAAAAAAAATATTGAAATTACCATTGATGAAACCGAAATAATTATACCTCGCTTGGCCTTTCCAATCCTTCAAGAGATACTGAACAGGATGGCCACAGGTCAATCAATTAGTTTCGATGATCCGTCTCCTGAGATGACGACTCAAGAAGCCGCTGATTTCCTCAATGTCTCTCGCCCTTATTTCATAAAACTCCTTGAACAAAACAAACTTCCATTCCACAAAGTAGGCAATCGTAGAAAAGTTATGACCGCTGATGTTGTGGCATTCAAAGAAAAGATAAAGTTAAGCCGTGAAAAAGGATTAGCAAAACTGACCGCCCTTTCTCAAGAGATTGAGGGGGAGAACTATTAATTCTATGATTGCTGTTATTGATGCAAACGTGCTCTACAAAGCCTCTTTGCGTGACTTACTAATGTACCTAATGGCCTCTGATGCTTTCCAGGGTAAATGGTCTGTAAAGATACATATGGAGTGGACTTCAAATCTTATCGCTAATGGAAGGGATGAATCAAAAGTATTGAGAACCAGAAAACTAATGGATGAATATTTTCCAGATGCAATAGTTTCTCATTACCAACATTTAATAAAAAAGCAATCACTGCCAGAAATTGCAGATCGACATGTGCTTGCCGCTGCAATCAAAGCAAAAGCTGACTTTATCATTACGGAAAATTTAAAACACTTTCCGAAGAAGCATCTCCCAGAGAATCTTCGAGCAGTTTCGCCTGATGAGTTTCTAGTTTTGCTATCAAGGGTTAAACCACATCAAGTATTAAGCGGCGTAAAGGCCCATAGAGGCTCTTTAAAAAATCCCCCATTCTCTATTCTTGATTATGTTCAAGCGAGGAAAGATCAAGGGCTAAAAGAGTTTGCAACATTTTTAATGGCCCATCGCTCATCTATCTAAGCTCTATCCATTAAATCCTAAGACCAGACCAAAATAATTTTTGGTCTGGTGTATCCATGAAACATGATGAAAAGGGATGAAGAATACTGAAGAGAAAAAGAGAACAACCTCTTGAAATTGCTCCTAACTTGTTAATATTAAAAACCTAATTTTCACCCATAACATATCCCCATGGGTGTACCAATTTAAAAAAGAAGCCTCGATTTATTCGAGGCTTCTTTTTTGTCCAAAATCCATATTTTAATTCACCAGAGCTTCAACGGTTATCAGTGAAACAAAAAATTCTGATAAAAAATGCTCGTAAGATAAAAGTATTGGTAATTTAATTTTTCGTAATGAATATAAAGATTAAGCCCCTACCTAATGCACTAAAAGTTTGGGAATTCTTTACTTTAAAAGTTGCAGCTTGTGAACTTGCCTAGTTATTTCGAAACACCTTCATTTGACTTTGAGGCACTGGAGTCTATATGTTCTTCAATTTGTTTTACAACTCTATTTAAATTTTGGTTATCCTTTAGATCTCTAATGTATTTGTTACCATTGCAAATTACATATTGTTCGCTTACTGTCTCACATTCAGAATTGGTATTTGAGCCTTTGGCACTTAACCTAGACTTAAATTTTAATTTTTCAAGTTTCTTATTTTCCTGTTCAACACATTCATCAATGTTTTCCTTGGGTAAAAGGTGACATTCATAATCCCTTTCTTCCATGATTATTATTACTGGAAGATCTTCCGAGTGTCTTTGTCCTGCTGTATATATGGAAATGCCATTTTTATCAGCATTCACTTGTGAATAATGAAGCGATTTAACTCTCAACTCCTCAATCGTCGTAACTCCTTCAAAATTGAATTTATGCATTAGTTTATACATATGTTGATGCAAAAAATTATTTTTATCTTTAAATTGAGAAAGTCGTTCATTTGATTTTTTAATTTCCCCATCTATCTCTTTTAAAGCTTTCTCATTAACTGTTTCATTTCTTTTTTCCATTAATTTTTCTAAATTATAGATTTCAACGTTTGTTAATTTTCTGTCAATGTCTTCTGCAATCTGAATATATTGTTTGCTTAATTGTTTGGCAGTAACCTTATCCATTGTTTCGCCATCTTTAATTATTCTTACTTCAAGAGGTCGTAAATCTTCATAGCTAACTTCTACACCAAATGCATTCAACGAACAGAGAATGCATATTGCGATAAAAAAAGAAACTCTCATAAATACCCCTGAGATTAGTAATTATTTTAGATTTATCGGAAAGTTGCGCAAAACATTAATGAAATTAAATTTAGAGAAGAATAACACTCGGATATTGAATTTTAGCTAATACTTCGTAATCGCCTAATTCTCATTAAGTCTTGTTCAACGATCCAAGAGCTCCAAATCTTGAAACATAGCCTTGTTGATCTCTTTTTGGGTGCTATGAGCAAAGATATACGCAACAGTTAGTGCCTTAAAGCCATTAAGTTTTATTACAAATAAACCGATAGTATTAAAGGTTCTTTCAATGGCTAAATACTAGGCAGGAAATTTTATGAGATTTTTATCATTATTAGTGATTGTTTCAAGCTTGATCTCTATTCAGAGTAGTGACGCTAGCCAGACAGATGAGAAGTTTTGTGATGAATGGGCAAAATATATCGATGCGTTTGACATGGTTCCACCAAGCAAAAAAGTACTCCCCTATAGTATGGAAAAATATAATGGCGACTTGATCAAAGGTGGAATGTCCTTGAGAGGGGAGATAATTGTTTTTGTACCTGAGCCTTCTGAATCATTAATGCAATCATGGCCAGACCCAAGCTCTAAAAATAAGTTGGCTAAAACATTAGCGGAATATTATGAGGCGAAAAAAGATTACAATGCAAAAGTTGCAATCATATATAAGGGAAGAGAGATAAAGGATGCAATTAAAATTTTAGATAGTGGAAAGTTAAAACAGGAAGAAGACAGAATTATTAATCTTGCTGGTGATTTAAAAAAAATATCTCTTGGGGATACGCTAAAAAAACCTATCACAGGTACTTGCTTCAAGGCTTACCAAAAACTTTCTCATGAAAGAGTTAAAGATAACAATTTTCAAGAATCCAAATATGCAGGTGCAATACGTTCTCTCAATGATGATTTGCAGAATTGCCAAATGGGTTCCAAAATATCTGATACTAACCGATACAATGTTAAAACTATTGATGAAATAGTAGAGCAAATATCAAAGAAAGCTGAAAGTTCAGCTGTTCCGAAATAACTAGCTAAAACAACAAAACACATATCGCAACAGAACTTCAACCGTATAATATCTAACTAGTTCAATTAGTGAAAAATGAGGAAGTCTGTTGCTCGTGACTTAGTGTTAATATTTATTTGCGACAATTTAAGACTGATAAATAACGAGAACCTTCAATGAATTCAATTGAACCATTTTCATCGATTCTTGCTCGGTTAGTATTATTAGAAATTCCTTGATCATAACTTACATAGTTTAATCCCAAAATTTCGCAAGCATTCCTTGCGTTTATTTCACCAGTATGAAGCTCTAATTTTTGTCCATTCAGTGTAATGGTCGGTGAGATTATACTTATTGTATTACCAGTTGTAGTGTAACCATTTCCGTGTATAGTTGAACGGATTACATGTACGTCAGCTTGCACTGCAAGCGTTGTTAAGGATAAAGTCAGACCAATGAGCATTGCTATCTTTTTCATATTCAAATCCTTGTGTGTCCTGTCTTTAGCAGGACATGGTTATTGTTTAAAGAAATTGTAGCTAAATTAATTTTAGGTCATAGGTGGGTTAAATTATTTACAGGGTAGCTGTATAAAAAATCAACATTCAAAAAAGGAGTTTACTCCTAGAATTAGATAACATAATTGGCCGTTTTGAATTTTCAAACAATTGGGCCCTTGCGAGAGCAAGAGCTAATTAACAAAAGACTTTTACAAACCATTCCTTAAAAAACCGTGTAATTTTGCCAGGCACCCATTGTGAATTTTTCGAAAGCTGTTAAGTTGAGCTGATTGAATTTAATTCCACATAAAACGTGACACTAACAATCCTTGGGAGGCTTTATGAAGTTAACAATTCTAATATTAATTTCTCTTTTTTCTTTTCAATCTTTTGCTAGCAGAGAAGAATCATCCGACTCTGATCCACGTGTGATAAGAACAGAAGAAGATGCACAAGCAGAAAATAAAGTATCGTGTTTGAACTTCCAAAGTACACATGAAATGATTTACGACAGCAGAGACGTATATTATGAAACGGAAAGCTGTTATATTCGTGAACATGATCGAAGGATTCTTTCTTCGGCCTTCTTAAATCAGCTTAGAAAATATACAAACCAAGATTCTATAGGATATGAAACTCGGCTAAGTACTTTTGCATCTGGAACAGAATTGCAAGCTTCTGAATACAATAGAATTTTGCTAAACACAGTTAAAGCACTATCAGCGACCGAAGGGTGTGAAGCTAAAATTGTAAAAAAATATTTTGGTGAAAAAATTAAACGAAATAAACCAAATGGTCCAACACTATATGATATCATTCCAGATTTAGAGGATTCTGTTCGTTGTTACTAATAATAATGATTCCATAAGATTGAAGCCAAAAGAATAGACAACAGCCTCAGTCCAAAAAACTGAGGCTATTTTATTTTATACCGCTTAAGAAAGAGCGTCTGCCAACACTTAATAAGTGAAATTTCTCAAAACCATACTTATTCTATAGGGATTTTTTTATCCAAAAATACAAAAAGCAGCTACATGCGCCAAATATTCGGCCATTAATTTTGACTAACATATTGATAATTAGAGGTATGAGTTCCAAAGTCTACTCCAAGAATGTATCAATTTTAAAAAAAGAAGCCTCTGTTTATTCGTAGTTTTTTATTATCTATATTTCAATCATCTATATGCAATCCAACTAAGCTAGAATTATTTGGTTAATTTTACAGTCGTATATTTAAATTAAATGTTCGATAATGTTGTCTAAACACACTACAAAGGAACCAAAAATGTCAGAAGTTGGATTAAACAAACCAGTAAAACTAAAAACAGATTTAGCAGCATTCTGTGGAGCTGTTGAGCTACCAAGAACGGCCATCACTCAAAAATTTTGGGATTATATCAAAGCAAATAAACTTCAAGCTAAAACAGAAAATGGAGTAGCAGAAGGTGCTGGGAAATACATTGTAGCTGACGACAAGCTTTTAAAACTTTTTAAAGCTACAAAAGTTACAAGTAAATCATCAGGTAAAGTTACTGACTTCACAGGTCTTCAACTTGGACAAACTATCAATATGCTTCAATTAGCATCTGTAGTTGGTGCTAACATCGAATAAATTAGAATGAGCCTCGATTTATTCGAGGCTTTTTTTTCCAAAATTTTTAATTTTCAATAAACAAGCAACGCCTTATAACTTAAAATCACTGCAGGGATTTTTTTGTTTGGGTTGGTTTTCATTAAAGCTTTTATAAAGGGCAGAGTAAAACTTACGTTCTTCTATGCCTATCTTTTGTGACAATGAGACGGTAGTAGTTAGCAGTTTCTCAATTTCAATATTTTTTTGTAGAATATTGAGAAGGTTTGGATGTGTCTTAAGGATTTCATTTTTTTTATTTTGAGCTTGCTTATAAAAACTTTCGAGATCAATAAGCTGTGCCTGCTTATTAGGATTAGTCTCGTTTTTAGCATGTTTTTGATTTTGGAGAATAAGAAGATTGAAATCAGTTGTTATTAATTCTCTCCATGAAAAAGATCCATTAAGGATATAATGAAATTCATTATTGCGTATAGCCCACTTTTCTTTTTTCTTGAATTCTTCGGAATTATTTGCAGCGATTGCAGATCTCGTAAGATCGAGTACATCTTTATACTTTTTTAGTAACTGTTTGAAATTATCTAAATTAATTTTTTTATCTTTATAAATAGTCCATGACAATATATTAGTGGAAACTGTATTCAACTGTTCAACTAAGTCGATGGTCTGATTTAAAGAATCATAACCATTATTAGCAAGACATTGATTATAATTGGCTTTCAGATATGACATAAGATACTGGTTATCTTTATTATATTCATAAAGAAAAGGAGTTAGAGCAGAATAGAAAAGAGAGCTTATACTTCTTCCTGCAGTGGTAGAGATCATTGGATATGAATCTTGATCTTCCATGGCCCTACTCTCTAAAAAAACCTCTTCGAGATTTTTTCCTTTTTCCATTGCCGCAGCGAAGTTTTGACCAAAGGATACTCTTCCATAGTGTAAAGGACCAGCTGCACTAATTACACAGGTGTTATCATCGGCAATCTTTAACGTATTTCCTGAATGGCATGAACCATCTACAATTGCTATCTTCACGCCCTTCGTTTTTGCTAGTTTGGTTAAACTTTCAAGTTCATCAAGAGAAACAGTAACATTCCCATCCAAGTTTTGTAAGTTTGCTGCGTCTCCATTGGAAGTTGCAATCGAATGAGTTTTTTCATTTATGTCTTTATTGTTTAAAGCGCCATGATCAAAAATAGTAATCAAAATTTGATCGGGTGGTTTGATTTCATTTCGTTCAAGCTTTAATTTATAGTCTTTAATAATTTTTTGATAAACTTCTTTATTAAAACTATTCTTGCTTCTTGCTGAGCCAAAAGAATTATTAATAAGATTTTCTGTCTGACGATGACCACCGTTAAGTGCAATATCAGCGATTAATCTAGGTGAGCTCTTTAAATAATTTGAAACGTTTTCAATTGTCTCATCAAAAATAGTAGTGGCCGTTTTCTTCCTCTCCCCTCCTGCTCCCATAACAATTAAATAATCGGAACACCAGGATTGAGTCGATAAGGCAAAAAATATAATATTAATTAATAAGAAATTATTTTTCATATTTCACAATTGTTTTTTGATATTAATTTAATTCCTGTATCTTGTGGATCGATGGAATTAGCGACTCGCAATTCTATTTCTTTGACAGTGCCTTCGAGTTTTATTGGATCATGCTTTTTTAAAAAAAGTATCGTTACCTTCACACTATGGTCAACATAAGGGGCAAGAATAATTTCATTAGGAATAGGAACGCTAATAATTAACTCTGACATGGTTTTTTCATTAACAATTAGTATAATACCATTATCAGTAGTGCGAACGATTCCGTTTGCAGTATAAGTTCCGCAGCTAGAAATCCCCGTCCAGTTTTGAGCCAATATAGGCAACGAGATTAAAAAAAGAATTGATATCAGAGTAAAAATTCGCATCAAGGCCCTCAGATTTATATTTTCATCTAAATAGGTAAAGTTTTCAATAAGGTATTAAATGACCACTTGATTAAAAATATTGAGTATTTTTATTTGTGCAATGTTAATGGCTGCATCTCACAGAGATCAGTGGCTTTTTGTAGTACTTCATTCATTAAAGTTGTTACCTAGGTATTTAAGTTTTTTAAATGTCGAACCTAAAATTCCTTATCAAAATCATTTCTGGTCTAGATATTGCAAATCAATGCGCCAGGTGCTTTTTTAAGTGCAATTTGTCCCAATCTAGAGATTATTTATGTTTAATCTTTTATTCATTTTAACTATCAGTTCTGGGTTTTGTGCAGAGTCCGTAGATATTCTCGCAGGAAAGCAGATCGTCTTAAATGGCAATCCCCAAGGTGCTGTGGCCTGCATAACTTGTCATATAGAAAGTGGACAAGGAATGTCAGAAAATGGCTTTCCACAATTATCAGGAATGAATCCGTTCTATCTTGAAAAACAAATAAATGATTTTAAAAATTTGCAGAGAATTAATTCTGTTATGCAACCAATTGCCAAAGCACTTGACTCCAAGGATGCTGCAAATATAGCAGCTT
>JAURXW010000141.1 GCA_030654205.1 Bacteriovorax sp. | reverse complement strand
GCTCCTGGGAAACAAGCTGATATTGTTTTGTTAAAAAATTTAGAAAAAGTTGAAATCGCCCAAGTTTATATGGCCGGAATTCGAGTTCAAGATTTAAAATTAGACGAAGAATTAAACGGAAAATTATCGGATTCCCACCCTCCACTTGAAAATACAATTAAGCGCAAGCCTTTAACTGAAAATGATTTTCAATATAATTTAAAAGTTGGGACTTATAATGTTATTGAAATCGTAAAAGACGAAATTATTACAAATCATATTACTGCCGTGTACGATGGTGAAAAATTTGATCAAGAAGATATTCTCTTTATGGTTAATATTGAACGCTACGGAAATAATTTAACTCCTGCTCTCGGTTTAGTAAAAGGTATTGGTCTTCACAAAGGTGCCATTGGGGCAAGCGTCGCTCATGACTCACATAATTTAATGGTGGTTGGGAAAAGCATCAGTGAAATCGTTGTTGCAGCTAATGCATTAATAAAATCTGGAGGCGGACTCTGTGTCGTTGACGGAAAAAATGTGACAGCAATGCTTGAATTGCCGCTGGCCGGACTTTTGAGTTTAAAAACTGGCAATGAAATTTATGAAGAAATAAAAAATTTAAAAGTTGAGTACCATAAATTAGGAATTACTCTTGAAGAGCCTTTTATTCAAATGGCGTTTTTGGCCCTACCGGTTATTCCTAAATTAAAACTTACTGATCATGGACTTTTTGACGTGAGTACATTTTCATATATTAACTTAAAAGTTTAAAAAGGCCTCCTATGTCAGAATGGTTTATTTATATTATCCTGACAAAAAAAAATCGGCTTTACACGGGAATTACAACTGATGTTGAGCGCCGTTATAATGAACACGCAAGTGATTCAGCAAAAGGGGCAAAGTTTTTTCGTAGTGATAAGCCTCAAGCGATTGTCTATGTTGAAAATTGTAAAAATAGAAGCGAAGCTAGTATAAAAGAAGCAGCGGTAAAAAAACTTACACGTTTGCAAAAAGAAAATTTTATCAAGGAATCTTTTTATGGCGATAACAACATTTACTGCAGAAGGAAAAAGCAAGGCAAAGACGTGGCAGGAAGCACTCGAATTACTCGTAAAGGGAAATTGTGATTTTGCTGCTGGAACTACAACTCATCCAGAGAGAGGACGTGAAACACTTTTCGCTCAATATCTCAAGCAGTTCCCATTCGCAGGGGTTTTAAGTTGTGCCGATTCACGAGTTGTGCCTGAGTTAGTATTTGATGTTGGTATTGGCGATCTTTTCACCTGCCGAATTGCTGGAACTGTTTTATCAGATGCTGTTATCGGAAGTCTGGAGTTTGCGGTTGAGGTTTTAGGAGTTCCATTAATTATTGTAATGGGGCACGAAAATTGTGGTGCATTTCGTGCGTGCATGAATCCAGAAAATCATCCAAATGTGAGAGGAATATCCTGGCAAATTATGCCAATCATTGAAGAGTGTAGAAGTTTACCAGGGGATCATCTTTATAATTCTATTTTAATGAACGCTCGAAAAGTTTCTCAACAGCTTCGTACTGTAGGTCCGGTTTTAAGCCAAAAGGTTAGATCCGGTGAAATAAAAATTGTTCCAGCATATCATTCACTCTCAACCGGAATTGTAAGTTTTTTTGATATTGAGGTTTAGGAAATGATTGATTTTGAAAAAATCTTTGAAGATAAAATTAAAATCGTATTAGGTCATTTAGATCCAGCTCATGATATTTCTCATGTGAAAAGAGTCGTCAATATTGCAAAAAAAATTGCTCAAGATGAATGTGGATTACTCGAAGTAATTATGCCAGCAGCATGGCTTCATGATTTAGTTAATTTGCCAAAAAATCATCCAGAAAGATCAAATGCCTCAAGAATGGCAGCAAGAGAAGCTTTATATTTATTAAATGAAATTAAGTATCCTGTCATTTATCATGAACGAATTGCCCACGCAATTGAAGCACATAGCTTCAGTGCTGAGATCATTCCTGAAACACTTGAAGCTAAAATTGTTCAGGATGCAGATCGCCTCGATGGCCTAGGTGCCATTGGCCTGGCCCGACTATTTTCTATTAGTACTCAATTGAATAGACCATTTTATGATAGTACTGATCCCTTTGCAGTGAATCGTTCACTCGATGATAAACTTTATGGAATTGATCATATTTGGACTAAACTTAAAAAAGTTTCAGAATCTATGCACACACCAGCGGCTCAGCTTGAAGCCCAAAAAAGATTTATATTTATTGAAGAATTCTTAAACGAATTAAAAACGGAAATTTAAAAAATGAACGACAAAAAACTTACTATCGCGATAGCAGGTGCTTCTGGATTTGTAGGACGAAAACTAATTGAGCATTTACTTAAAACGACAAATGCTCACATTGTGGCTTTGAGTCGTTTTCCTAAAAAAAGTGATAATCCAAGAGTGGAATGGAGAGGGTGTGATCTTTTTTCTCTTCTGGAAATTGAAACTGCACTTAAGAATGTTGATATTGCCTATTACCTAGTTCACTCAATGCTTCCTTCTGCCAATCTTGATCAAGGAAGTTTTGCTGATTATGATTTACTACTTGCGGATAATTTTGCACGCTCGGCCAATGATAATAATTTATTACAAGTTATTTATTTGGGTGGATTACTTCCGAGCACATTGAAATTATCGAAACATTTGGAAAGCCGTTTTGAAGTTGAGCAAGTCTTTAGAGATAAAAAATTTGCTTTAACAACTTTTCGTGCCGGACTTGTTATTGGTCCAAAGGGATCATCTTTTAAGATTATGTATAAATTAGTCAAACGGCTTCCTGTTATGGTTTGTCCGCTTTGGGTAAATAACCCAATGACTCCTATTGACCTTGAGGATGCTGTGAATTGTCTTGGGGCCGTTATTGGTAAAAGTGAGAGTTTTAATAAAATTTATGATATTTCAGGTTCTGGGCAATATACCTATTTAAACCTTATGCAAATTTTAGGCAAAAGATTAAAAATGAAAAAATTATATCTTAAGTTGCCTGTAAACTTTGTAGGATTTTCTAAACTTTGGGTAAGACTTATTACTCAAGAGAGTAAAGATTTAGTTTATCCACTGCTTGATTCAATTCGCTACCCTATGCTCTGTGATGAAAGTAGAAGATTTAAATTAGATAATTATCAA
>JAURXW010000140.1 GCA_030654205.1 Bacteriovorax sp. | reverse complement strand
TTTCTAAAACACTCAGTTCAGGGAGCAAGTAATGAAACTGGAAAACAAATCCAATATCAGAGTTGCGAAGTTCATGAATATTTTTCTGAGTCATTTGAACGACGTCGGCATTATTAAATAAAATCTTTCCTGAAGTGGCATTATCCAAAGTACTCATAATATAGAGTAGTGTACTTTTTCCTGATCCTGAGCGCCCTACTATGGAAACCAACTCTCCATCTTCAATTTCAAGACTAATTCCTTTTAGGACCTCCGTTGCAGGAGTGCCAAAAGATTTTTTTACATCGATTAGTTTAATACTCATCTTAATTGCCCTCGGAGCGTATAATTCCAATAGGAGTTAATTTTGTTGCTCCATAGGCCGGAATTATTGAGGAGATGAGTGCAGAGCTAAAGGCAATAGCAAAGGCTTTGATATAAATGGCATGATCAAAAGCAACTAACATTTTTCCAGTTGAGCCCATCATTCTTCCAGAGCCAACACTCAAAGTAGACATATACAAACAAACCCCGTAACCCAATATAACTCCAATTATTCCACCTAATACACCCAAGATCAGACCCTGATAAAGAAATATTTCTAAAATTTGAATTGATTCAAAGCCTAGTGCCCGAAGAATCGCAATTTCTTTTCTTTTTTGCGTCACTAAAATACTTAATATATTATAAATTCCAAAAGCCGCAACAACGACTATTGAGATTGTCATAAAATTTCGAGTAATGTTTTGAATAGTAAAAACAGACAAAGTCGCAGAATTGGCTTCTTCCCAACTTTCAACCTTGTCACGACTAAACTCTCGCCAACTATTGGTTAAAGGCTGCGCTAAATTTACATCTACTAATTTTACACCAATATCAGAAATACGGTTGGCCACGCCTTGTAGTTTTTGAATATCAATCAAACTTGCAAAAGCCTGAGTATTATCAAGGGCCGCAATTCCTAAAGTAAAAGTTCCAATAATTTTAAAAGGAGAAGAGCGTCCCGCACCAGTTGAAAGAATAATACTTTCTGAAACTCTTCCTCCAAGTCGAGTTAACAAACCCGAGCCGACAATGATTCTATTTCCTGTATCTCCTAAATCTGTAAATTTTTGACCTGGCTCCATATAAGTGGAAATATTTGAAACACGAATTTCCTGAAGCGGCTTAGAGCCGATCACTTTACCAGTGATCTCAATATCACCACGTTTAAAAATAACTTGAGCCGTTAGCTGAGGTGAATAGGCATAAATTTCTTTACTTTTATCAAATTTATCAAACCACAATTTAGGACTTTCGATACTCAAAGAGTCTCTTCTGCCAGAAGGAGGCACTTTCCAAAAACTATGAATATTTTTACTATAAAAAATTTGTTCAATATTTTTTTGCGTAATTATTTCTTCTCTGGCCGAAATTCTAATATGAGCTTCATTGTTAACCAAACGTTCTAAAATATAATTTTGAAAACCCAACATCATGCCCGAAATGGCCACATAAGCAGTTGTTCCCAAAACAATTCCTAACAATATGAGAATTGTTTGTTTTTTTCTTGCGGTTAAATGCTTAAGACTTAAAAAAATCATTTTATTGAATCTTTGGGTAAGAAAATTTCATCATCAGTAGAAAGAGGTGGGGAAATTATTTCAACGAACTCGGCATCACTAACCCCGAGAACAACAGAAATTTTTTCTGCTTTTTTACCTTTTTTAATTAAAACATGGCCATTAGATACAGCGGCCAATGGTAACAATGTTGCAAAATTATTTTTCATTATTTCGATTGAAAGATCTGCATTCATTCCAGGTAAAATATTGGCCGGTAAATCTGAGACTTCAACTTGAACTACAAATTCCGAATTTCGCGGCAAAACATTTTTTACTAAACCATGAAAAACCTGTGTGCGAAAAGACTCGAAAGAAATTTGAACCGATTGACCTTTTTTAACTTTGAGAGCGCCTTGCTGTTCAATTGAAGCTTCAAGGTATAGCTTCTTCAAATTTACGAGACTCATTACTTCTTGCTGGGGCGCAATGGTTTCACCAACGCTGTAAGGAATATGGGTAATAATTCCTGAAAATGGTGCCTTGAAAACTGTCCCCGAGTCATTAATCAAGAGCCTCTGACCGGTTTTAACATTATCGCCTTCTTTGACATAATACTCTCTAATTCCAGACAAAACTCCCATTTTTAGATCATAGGTTTGGTCGGACTTCACAATACCAATTGCATAAACGCTCTCGGTTATTGCGCCTTTTTTAGGCTTTATAGCTCCTTTTGGTGCACAGCTCGACAAACAAAAAATAACGACTATAAATGTTAAATAAAAACGCATAGTATATTCCCTCTTCTCAAGTATCTACCCCTCGTGAAGAACTTTGCAAACAATAAGAATTAAGTTAAAAAGAATCATTAAATCAGTAATGGAGTTTTTATGGTTTCAGAGTGTAGCGTTCAAGAATTTAAAGAAAAATTAGCAATTCATGATAATTCTCAGTTTATTGATTGCCGGGAAAATGAAGAATGGCATGAAGCACATATTGAAGGTGTAACTCTTTTGCCTTTATCTGAACTTGAAGCAAAATTTGAATCTGTATTAAAAGATAAAAATGCTGCCATTATTATTCATTGTAGAAGTGGAAAACGGAGTATGAATGCTTGTATGTTTCTTCTTTCAAAAGGTTTTACCAATTTAACAAATGTTGAAGGTGGAATTATGAGTTGGATCCAAGCCGGCTATCCAGTAGTTAATAAATAATTTACAGGTACCGAAATGCTAGATTTATTCGAGAGTCACGATAGTAGCAAAGATGCCGAAAACAATGGTACTCACAAACCTATTATTAGTGAAGATGAGCTCTCCGACGCTAATGTATTAATTGAATTAAAAAAAATTAAAGAAGAACTAAGAGATCAAGTAGTAGTTCTTGGGCATCATTACCAACAAGATGATGTAATAAATTTTGCTGATATTACCGGCGACTCTCTCCAACTTGCAAGAGAAGCTGCCAATTTAGATAAGCCCTATATTATTTTCTGCGGCGTGCATTTCATGGCCGAAACAACGGACATGCTAACTAAGCCTAATCAAAAAGTTATCCTTCCCGATCTTCGCGCAGGTTGCTCTATGGCCGACATGGCAAAACGTTCTGAAATAGATAAGGCTTGGGCCTTCATGCAAAAATCGACAAACGAAAAAATTATTCCCGTTACCTATATTAACTGTGCGGCTACCTTAAAAGCTTTTGTTGGTGATAATGATGGAAGTATTTGTACTTCATCAAATGCCGAAAAAATTATCCGATGGGCACTTGATCAAGGAGATAAACTTTTATTTTTCCCCGATCAACACTTAGGGCGTAACACTTGTTTTAAAATGGGAATTCCACTTACTGATATGGTCGTTTATAATCCCAATATGCTTAATGGTGGTTTAACATCAGAACAAATTAATAAAGCAAAAGTTATTCTTTGGTATGGCTTCTGCTCAGTCCATCAAGGATTTACACTTGAACAAGTTCATGCAACTAAAAAAAGAGATCCAAGCATTACAGTCATTGTTCACCCTGAATGTAACTTTGAAGTCACTCAAGCCGCTGATGATAATGGATCAACATCTTATATCATTGATAAAATTACAAAAGCTCCAGCTGGATCAAAGTTTGCGGTAGGTACTGAAATCAACCTCGTCAATCGCCTTGCTCAAGAATTTCCCAATAAAACAATTTTGTCTTTATCGCCATATCAATGCCTTTGCACTACCATGTATCGCGTAAGACCTCGTTGGCTACTTGCCAGCTTCCGTGCGATCAAAGACAATAAGCCCATCAATATTATCACTGTTCCAGATGATATTGCTCGCTCCTCTCTCAAAGCGCTCAATAGAATGTTAGATGTTAAATAAATTAATCAAGGCCGGTTACAATGATCTATGCTGATTACAATGGAAGTGCCCCTCTATCTCAAGAAGTACGTGACTATCTTGTTAAGCGATTTGATAAAGGCCCATTTGCAAATCCAAATGCCATTCATTATCTTGGAGCAAAAACTTTAATGGGTATGGAAAATGC
>JAURXW010000241.1 GCA_030654205.1 Bacteriovorax sp. | reverse complement strand
TTGAAATAAAAACTTTTTTATTTTCATCTGGTTTATTTTCGATGGCCTTTATTGAAAAAGTCGTAAGCAGTGAACAAACTAAAGTAAGCTCTTTGAGTAATTTGATTTTCATAATCATCATCCTATTGTAGTGAAATCATCCTTGATTATAAAATTGTGATTAAAATATTGTGAATTGTCTAATTTTCTATCCTTTTCTGTTCTTACTTCTTACAATATTTCCATAAGGAGCACTCATGATTTCAAACTGGCTTACGACAACATTTGGTATAAAATATCCTATTATCCTTGCCCCTATGTTCTTAGTCTCCAATGACAAAATGCTAATTGAAGCATATAAGAACGGAATCATTGGTTGCATTCCGGCGCTCAATTATCGAACTCCTGAAGAATTTGAGACGGCCTTAAAAGAATTAAAAATAAATTGCGATGGAAAATTTGGAATTAATCTCATAGTAAATAAGTCAAATATACATTTAAAAAAGCAGCTGGAAGTACTTGTCAGAAATCCTCCGGCGTTTGTTATTACATCTCTAGGTTCCCCTGAGCAGACTATTAAATTATTAAAACCAAAAGGTGTTAAAATATTTTGTGATGTTGTTGATGTTGAATATTCATTGAAAGTAGAAAAACTAGGTGCTGACGCTTTAATTGCCGTAAATTCTGGTGCTGGTGGACATGCTGGAAATATTGCAACTTCAATTCTAATACCTATGCTCAAAGAACATTGTAAAATCCCAGTCATTTCCGCAGGTGGTGTAGGGACAGGCGCAGGTTTACTTTCGGCGTTAGCACTTGGGGCAGATGGTGTTTCCATCGGGTCACCTTTTATAGCAACTATCGAATCAGGTGTTTCTCAGGAATATAAACAAGCTATTGTAGATTACGGTGCAGAAAATATCGTCATGAGTACAAAAATATCGGGATCTCCTTGTTCAGTGATTGAAACTCCTTATGTTAAAAAAATTGGACTTAATCAAAACTTACTTGAATCATTTTTGAGCCACAATAAAACGGCTAAAAAATATGTCAAAATGCTTACTTATTACAAAGGCATGAAGGCCGTGGAAAATGCAGCTTTTGGAGCAACCTACAAAACAGTTTGGGTTGCAGGTCCATCAATTGAATTCGTTCATAAGGTTGAAACTGTTCAAGTTATAATTGAACGTTTAATTAATGAATATCAAAAAGCTTATGACGATTTATGTTCAAAAAATCAGAAGTCTTAAAAAATCCTGAATTTTTTAAATTATATCTCGCCGGGCTTACTTCTGAGCTAGGGTCTTTCATAACTGATACGGCAATGATGTTATTCGTTTTTGCTTTAAGCAATCAGAATAAATCTTTTCTTGGAATATCAAGGGCCATTTTTCTTTTTTGTTATACTCTTGGCAGCCTTCTAGGTGGACCACTCGGCGTGCGCTTTAATAAAAGAAATATTTTAATTTTTTCAGAAGTGCTTCGCATTCCTATAATCATTAGCTTAATGTTTTTTCACGATATTTATTTTGTTATGATTGCCAATGGCCTTATAGGACTTTTTACAGGGATCTACAATCCATCAAGACAAACTCTGATAAATGAAATTGTTCCAGAAAAAAATATAAAAGAGGCAAATTCAATTTTTGGTACCACAATGGCCGTGCTTCATTTGGGTGGTCCTTTACTAGGTGCGACTATTTATAGTTATTTCCACGGTGTTTTTCAGGTTTTGAGTTTGGATTTACTTACCTACTTCTTGGGAATCATTTTATTGTTTAAAATAAATTTTAAACATTTAAAAGGGCATACTCATTCAAAAAATACAAATAATATGCTCGCTGACTTTATTGAAGGTTATCGTTATGTTCGAAGTCGAGCTGATTTATCTGCGATGTTGCTTTTTACCCTAATGGTAGGTTTTTGTGTGGGGATGTTGGTTCCACTTCTTTATCCATTTATTGTTGAAGTCCTTCATAAAGGGGGGCAGGAATATGGTGTCAATATTTCATTATTTGGCCTCGGTGGAATTATTGGTGGTTGGCTTTCAGGAACCCTCAACAGGAGGTTTAGAGCTTCAAAACTTTTTTTAATTGGGGTGATCGCTGAAGCGGTAATAATGCCTCTTTGGATTCGAACAAATAATTTTTGGCTAAACTGCTTTGTTATTTTTATTTGGGGAATCATGGTCTTTATTCGTATCCCATCTCAACTCAACTATATTTCAGCACATGTTCCAAA
Organism: Bacteriovorax sp.; assembly: GCA_030654205.1. Lineage (GTDB taxonomy): Bacteria > Bdellovibrionota > Bacteriovoracia > Bacteriovoracales > Bacteriovoracaceae > Bacteriovorax. The sequence continues at coordinate 861 of JAURXW010000241.1, read as the reverse complement.
AGAGTATATGACCCGAGTTTATGCTTTTCTAGACCTCGTATTCGTTGTACCAAATATTTCTGCTGGAATTTTGGTCGCTCTAATAGGTAATAAACTCTCTACTTATGAGATTTTGAATATTACTTCAATTATCTTTATACTACTAGTAGGGTTTGGTTTAACCGCAAGAGGGACACGATCCTTGCTTGAGAAGTAGCCACCAAAGGAGTTATGAGATCTGTCTTATCGCTCATTCTGAGTCTTTTAATATGCACTTTGAATATTGGGGCACGCTCCCACTTACCAGTAGCCTTGGCAAAAAAAAATGATGAAATTATTTTTTTAGAATTAAAACTTAAAAAAGAGTTGAGTGATAAAAAATTAGTGCCACAAAAAAAATATACTCTCGCTATTTTGGCGGCGCGAGAATTTAAACAACTCCACAATCTTGAAAAATCTCTAGATTTTTATCAAATTGCAAAAGAAACTAAAGTCGAAGAAAACAAAATTGAAATTACCCAAGCCTTTTCCAAAAAAAAATCATCTTCTATAGAAAACACATCAAAATCCGTTTTTTTTTATGAGACTAATTTGAAATATCTTTTAACCAATAAAAAATATGAGAAGGCCATACTTTGCTTAAACCCAGATAAATTAATCGAACCAAGCAATGAGCAATATCGAATTATCTATGATCTTTTAAATGTAAAAATTAGAAAACGGGCCGTGAAAAAACTTTTTTGTTTTGAAGACAATCAAAAAAATCCTGATGCTTATCAATATTCTAATTTACTTTGTGATTTGTTAATTGACTATTTGCGAGATGGGAAACTTGGGAGTGATCATTACAAAGTCGTTGAAGAATATTTTTTAAAACACGAT
>JAURXW010000238.1 GCA_030654205.1 Bacteriovorax sp. | reverse complement strand
TTATGAAAAAAATTATTTTGTGTCTTACTATTTTTACTTCTGTAAATTCTTTTACAAGTGAATTGCCCGAATGCAGTAATGAGAAAATAATCAAAAGTGAAAAGATAGCAGTATGTGATCAAATTATCGATGGTAATGTGGACGATAGCTCACGAGCGACTTATGTTGCTTTTTACGCCGATTATGTAAAGGAAACGATTGCTTATACTCCTTGTGATTCGAGGCAGCCGAAAATAACTAGAATTGAATATAAAGTGAAGAGAGATTATAGCGCACCTAAAAATTCTTTGACAGGTTTAAAGAGTGGTATGGATTATGGAAATCCATATATTGAATTTGCGCCGGCCACGTCAGTTGAAGACGATAATCTGATAAAAACTGAGATGAAGCTTCGTGGAGTTCCAAGTGTTACCAATACAGCAATCTTCGACAAGACTACACAACAACTGACACTGAAGTCTAAAAGTTATCACTATTTTTCGGATGGAATTGTTGCAAACATTCTTCTTCAATGCCATTAAATCACTAAGATGAATCTCACTTCGCGATTACTAAGACAAAGACTTAAATAAATTCCCCTAGGCCCAGAGACCATTAAAAGTCTCAGGGCCTTGGTCTTTTATCTGCTAGGAAGAAGTAATGGCGTACCCCATTTAGATGCTTGTGATTCCTTAATAAGCTGCAATTGAGCAATCCTAAGAGTTTTTAAAACTCTTGGAAGCTGTCCACTTGAAACCGTTAAAACCGCCAGTATCGCTGAAATTGAAATTAACTTATCGATCCCCATCAGATTGCCCCTTTCTTGTTACCACTATGATCAAGTCCATAGAGGCGAATTTTAATGGACGACTGACCGATCTTAAAATGATCTGCCAATTGCTTGATCGTCCATCCCTCTGAGTAGTGAAGAGTTGCGAGCTTCATCTGATCTATATCGATCGTTTGCCGTTTCCATCGAACCAAATGCGATCTTTTAACATTCATTGGGAGTTCGACCACTTTAGGCCGTCCTCCACCAATATAAAAAGCCTCCTGAAATATGGAGGCTTTTTTGTTTTCTATATCCGATCAGAAAACCCACAATACGAGCCATCCCAAATTAAATTTACATAATCAGCTTTTTTTAAGTCGTCTGAATAAACATCAATTTTGGCAATCGCTTTAGACTCAGAAACAATTAACTTAGGATCTCTAGAAACTATTAGTAATCTATCGAAATAGCCTTTCATTGTTTCATAATCATTTACATCAGTTGGATTTGGGACAATATTTTCTCGATGATCAACATCACTCGAAACAGTGCTGATTACGATAACAGGGCAATTAATTTTTGAAGCCAATAATTTAAGTTTTTTACATTTTGTTTCACTATCGCCATTTATATCTTGTAACCAGTCAACAACAACAGCGGCCAATGGTTGTTTCACATCAAGGCTAATATTGATTATTTCATCAATCTCAATATTTTTATTATTTTTAAAGTAAATAGATTTTTTACTAATTTCATTCTCAGTATTTTTTAATTTAACTTTTAAATCTTCACTTAAATTATCATTAAATCTAAATTCGCATTTTTGAGAAGCCAGTCTTCCTACCCATTCTTCATGACAAATCTCTGTTGAAAAAAAACAAATTGGTAGGTCTGCCTGCACCGATAAATTATAGGCAATATGTACTGTTAAAGAAGTCTTGCCCGCGTCAGGTCTACCAGCAATAACTATAAGCTGATCGGAGTTATTACTCCTTACCAATTGATCTAATTTGGAAAATCCCGTCGTCATCCCCATAAAAATATCCTTTTCCCTTGTTGTTAAAACCTTAGAAGAATCCATTTCTCCTAAATTAATTTTTTCAATAATGTTGGTAAGGATTAATTTTCTTTCTTCTAAATCATTAATCAGAGTGGCAGTGGAATTTAATTGATGTAAAAAAATATTTCTTAGATTTTCTTGTTCTAGATTTTTAGATTTGTGAATCATCGAAATCTCATTGAGAGAAAAACCAAGGCTTTGAAGTAATTTAATATTTCTGATTTTGCAAATTACTTCTTCAGCATACATTCTGTAATTGCTCCCCCCGTGTCTTACTGGGGACAATAATCCCTTTTCTTCGTAAACACGTAATGCTTTTACTGTTGTTGCAGATATTTTTGCAATTTCAGAAATTTTATAATTCTTCATTTATTAATCCTTAATGATAACACTAAACCCTGCCCCTGGGGAGACCTCAAGCTAATTTCTTAAATGAAATATTTTTCAACCAAACTATTGCGATTGTTTTCTCCTCAGGCAACTCATTTTATATATTTCGTACAAACTTTTGAATGAGGATTAACCATGAATGAAGAAAGAAAACTTATTGAAATAACCAATCGAATTTTCATTTTTAAAGATCAAAAAGTGATGCTGGACCGCGATTTGGCTGAATTATACGGCGTAGAGCTTAAGGCCTTAAACCAAGCTGTAAAACGAAACCAAGAGCGATTTCCCTGCGATTTTATGTTTCAACTAGATTTTAACGACTTAGATACCCCATGGTCACAAATTGTGACCATGCATGACTTAAGTGCAAGAAACTATATGAAGAGAAACAAGCCTTTTGCGTTTACCGAAGCAGGTTCGTTTGCACTATCCTTTGTGCTGAATTCCGAAAAGGCCATTGATATGGGCCAATTTATAATAAGGGCGTTCACTCATCTCCGCAGGTTTGTATTGAAAAATGAAAATTTAATGATGGAACTTAAAAACAATGACCATCTTTCCAAAACATTTTCAAATTTTGAAAAAAGAATTGAGCAAGATTTAATAGTTCTTTATAAAAATAATTCAGCAAAAGACAAAAGACTTAATAGTGTTGAGGAGAAGATCAAGCAAATTGAAATTGAATTAAAAAATATTAAAAAATAAATTAATTATTATGGGCAAGGTCTCGAATCGTTTTGGAATGCCACTGGCCTTCACCTGACCTCGTTTTAATTTTCCACAAATTAAATAAGTCAGCAATCGCCTGATAGCTCAAGGATCGAAGCCTCAACTCTTTTATTTTCTTCTCTAGCCCTTTGTATTCATCTGTAGAATGCTCCATAACCTCAAAGCCGGCTTCAATTAACTTTTTCCTCACTGTATTTTTGGAGCAACCTATCTCATTAGAAATTCGTCGAATGCTCCATTTCTTTTTCACATATAAATCAGTGAGGAAGAAGGTATTCTCGTACAGTTTTGGATGACCAACCATTATTATTTCAG
>JAURXW010000111.1 GCA_030654205.1 Bacteriovorax sp. | reverse complement strand
AGAAAAAATTATTTTTACCCTGATTTACCTAAAGGATATCAAATTACCCAATTTGAAGTTCCAATAGCTGAAGATGGTTTTATTGCTATTTTAGATGAGGCAGGCAACGAGAAAAAAATTGGAATTGAACGTATCCAAATGGAAGAAGATACCGGAAAGTCGACTCATGAAGGTGAGTTGTCGTTAATCAATTTAAACCGTGCTGGAACGCCATTAATTGAAATCGTTGGACGTCCAGATATTAGAACACCATTAGAAGCTTCGGCCTATTTAAAAAAAGTTCATTCGATATTAACTTATCTCGGGGTTTCTCATGGAAATCTTCAAGAAGGAAATTTTCGTTGTGATGTTAACGTATCAATTCATCCCAAAGGAACTTCGAAATGGGGAACAAGAACTGAAACAAAAAACTTAAACTCATTTAGAAATGTAGAAAAAGCCATTGAGGTTGAAATTGCGAGACAAGCAGATATCTTGGATAAAGGTGAAAAAGTAATTCAGCAAACATTAAATTTTGATGCAGATGCAATGAAAATTACAGTTCTTCGCACTAAGTCTGATGCTCATGATTATCGTTATTTCCCAGAGCCAGATTTAATCCCAGTGGTAATTACTGAATCAGAAATGTCCAAATGGAGGAGTGAGTTGCCGGAGCTTCCAGAAGCTAAAGTTGCTCGTTTTTTAACAGAATATGCAATTCCTATTTATGATGCTGACGTATTAACGACTGATAAAAGATTAGCTAATTATTTTGAAGTTGTAGCTCGTGCCTATAAAGGTGAAGCCAAAAAAGCTTCAAATTGGATTATGGTTGAACTTTTGAGATTACTTAATGAATTTAATATTGGGGTTGAAAAATCACCGGTGGAAGCGATTGAACTTGCAGCGTTGCTTAATGCTATTCATGATGGACGTATTTCAGGAAAACAGGCCAAAGATGTTTTTATTAAAATGTTTGATGAAAAAAAAGGTGCTGATGCTGTCATCTTAGAGTTGGGGCTTGTTCAAATTTCGGACACAAGTGCATTGGAAGATGTCGCTATGAAGATAGTGGCCGCTAATCCAACTCAAGTAGAACAATATCTATCTGGGAAAGATCGAGTTTTTGGGTTTTTTGTTGGACTAATGATGAAAGAAACTAAGGGGCAAGCTAATCCTCAAATTGCCAATGATATTATGAAAAAAATTTTAGACAGTAAGAAGGAATAATATGAATTCAAAAAAAATTAAAATCTTAGGCATCCTGCTCTTAACTTTCTTAATATTTGTAGGGGGATTGTTTTACTACGCTTCGTCGAAACTTAGGCCCGAAGAAATAAAAAAAATAACAATTGAACAAACAAAAAAAATATTCCCCAAAGCTGAAGTTACACTTCAAAAAGTTGATATTGGTTGGGGATTAAATTTTAAAATTAATTTAGAAAAATTATCTATTAAGGCATTGAAGGACCAGCAGCAGGTTGAAATGATGTCAGTTGACCAACTTGTTATCAAGGTTCCAATTTGGGCCATTTTAACTGGCTCTGGTGTAATCGAAGTCAAGCTTGATGCTCCACAAATGGATTATCACGAATTTACTGAAGGCAATAATTGGACCTATGCCATGGGAGATAAATTAACTCCTGAAGAAAAAAAGGCAGAAGAAGAAAAAAACAAAAAAGACGGAGGCAGTTCGGGGTCATTTTTGGGATTCTTCGGTAAGAGTAAAATTAATGTGAAATTATCAGACGTCGCAGTTAAATACTCACTTCGCGATTCTTCAAAAGGAGAAATTAAAATTTCTCGGTTTCTAATTAAGGGCTTAAATTTTGAATCATCAACTGCATTTGAAATTGCTTCTACGGCAAACTTTGTTATGAAAGATCAATCGAGTGTCTCTTTTGATACAATCGCAATAGGGGAATTTAATATTGCAGATTTAGTAAAAAATGGATCTGTTTCTTCTGTCGTTATAGTTAAAATAAATAATATTTCAAAATCAGGTCTAGATTGGAAAATTCCAGAAATTACAACTAATATTGATTTATTGTTAAAAAAAGATGGGGAGTTATCTGGTAAACTTATCACTACTTTTGAGTCCCAAAATAAAATAAGTGCCAATTTTAAAATGACTAAAGAAATTGATATTAATGATATTAATGTCGAAATTGTTTTAAAAGATGTGGCAACTATTATGGGATTAGATAAATCAATTGATATGTCTAAGGCTAAACTTTTAGCAAAAGGAAATGTTGTCTATAGCGAAGACAAAAAAATCAATGCTAATTTAAATTTTTCAATTACTCCAGGCATTGGCTACGTAAAAGACGGGATTGTCGCGAGTACGAATATATCAGGAGATTTTAAAGGCAAAGACATAGCGATTAAAGTTAAAACTGAAGTTCTTGATGGTGAGATTAGTACTTTTGTGAATGGTCAATTTGATCCAAATGAAAAATTTGATATGGCAAAACTTAAACCTTTTGACATTCGAGTGGTTGCAGCTGGAATGAAAATTCCAGAAAAAATTATTCGTGCAAAGCTATGGGACAAAAAATCTGATGAAGTTATTGCTGCCGAAGAAGCTAGCAAAAAAGCAGCAAGCAGTACCAAGGAAGGAGCGGACAAACCATCAGTCGGAATTCCTCCATCAAGTATCAATCTTGAATGGAATAACTTAAACATTGGGGGCGAGGATTTTTCTGGCCGTGGAAAAATTGTTACAAGCTTAAGTTCGATTGCAATTGATAATATGAATTTTAAGTTTTCAAAAGGAACGGGAAAACTTTCTCAAACAATGTTAGTTGGTAAATCGGCAAGCGAATCAAAATTTAATTTTGAAATGAGTAATTTAAACCTGTCTTCATTTAAGGCATTCCTTCCACCGGCCATTGAAAACTTCACTGGGACTTTTACAGGTAAAGTTAATGGGGCAGCTACTATATTTAAAAATAACAAGCCTGCTACTTATGATGTAAATGTTATCGCGGATGCTAAAAAGGGTGATATCAAAAAACTAAATATCTCTGATTATATCAATCCAATTTTAGCCAATATTCCAGTGGTAAAAGATCAGGTGAAAGATAAGCAACTTAAAATTGATGGTAATTTCGAAACTTTGTCATTGAAGGGACGTTTTACGAGTGAATTATATTCAATAACAACTTTTGATTTTGTAGGTATTGATAAAAAAGTTCAAATTAATGGGGGAGGATCAATATATCCACAAGTTAGTTCAGGAAAAACTTCTAGCATGGAAGTTAATTTTACCGACAATACGGGAAAAATTTCAGATCTATTATTAAAAAATACTGGGACAAAAATACTTCCTTTGCGTGTTGCTGGTCCAGGATTTGATATGAAGCCTGATTATAATTATACAATTTCAAAATTGGCCAAAGGTGCTTTGAAAACTAAGGGCGAAGAAAAAGTAAAAGAAGCAATTCAAAAAAACTTAGATAAACTTGTCCCTTCTGCTGCCAAAGAAAAAGTAAAAGGTCTCTTAGACGGATTTTTTAAGAAAAAATAGTGAGATATAAATGACTACAGCTCTAATGCCTCTGACTTACGACCAAGAAATTTTAAAATTAATAGATCAAAGACTTCTTCCAAACGAGGAAGTCTATATTACAGCAAGAACGATTGAAGATTGCTACCGCGCTATAATCGATATGGTTGTAAGAGGAGCCCCACTTATTGGCTTTACTGGAATTTGGGGAATGGCACTTTTTGTTAAGCATAACCCCAAAGCCACTTATGAACAATTCGCCAGGGCCGCTGAATATTTAAAAAGTGCACGACCAACAGCTGTTAACTTGGCATATGAAATTGATCGCTGTGTTGCTATGGCAAAACTTGAAACACATATGAGTGCACTGTACCCAAAATTGGTTCAGCACGCTAAATCCGAAATGAACAATTTATATGAAAAAAATCTTTCAATGGCAAAATTTGCAGAAATTGAGTTACAAAAGATTTATGGAGATCGCCCTTTAAATATTATGACTATTTGTAATACAGGGGTTCTTGCCTGCGGTGTACTTGGAACGGCCCTCGGAGTTATTGTTCATCTTAACAATCAAAAAAAGGTTAACAAAGTATATGCCTCAGAGACTCGCCCGTATCTTCAGGGGTCACGTTTAACAAGCTTCGAATTGTTTAAGGAAGGAATCGAACATCTTATTGTTGTGGAAGGAGCTGCTTCTTATTTAATGAGAAATAAATTAGTAGATGCTATCTTTGCTGGTGCAGATCGCATTGTTGAAAATGGTGATACTGCTAATAAAATTGGAACTTCGAGCCTAAGTATTATTGCTAAGCATTACGGAATCCCTTTTTACATAGTCGCTCCAACAAGTTCATTTGATTTAAACTTACAGCACGGAGATCAGATTGAAATTGAACTTCGGGATCAATCTGAAATACTAAAATATAAAGAGCACTACATTGCTCACATCGATGCCCAGGCCCTCAATCCAAGCTTTGATGTCACAGACCATACTTGCATTACTGGAATAATTTGTGAAAATGGAGTTATTGTTCCCACAAGCCCGGCCAATGTAAGAGCAGTCGTGGAGAAAAAATGATACGAGCTAGTATTGATATAGGATCTAATTCTGTCCTTTTATTGGCAGCTGAAATGGATGAAGCCGGGACAAAAATTGTAAGCGAAGTTTTAAATTTATCTTATATAACCTCTCTAGGAAAAGACCTGGATAAAAATAAAGAGTTTCATCCTGACTCCATGAAAGCCACTTATGAAGCCCTTTTGGATTATAAAAATCAATTATTGAAAATAAAAATTAATCCTCAAGCTGTTATTGTAACAGCAACTGAAGCAGCCCGAGTTGCTAGGAATTCTCCAGAGTTTTTTTTAAAAATTAAAAATGAGTTAGGATTTGAAATTCAAATAATTTCTTCCGAGGCAGAAGCTTTTTATACTGCTAGAGGTGTTGCTTCTGGACATAATGATGTGAGTACAGTTGTCATTATGGATATTGGCGGAGCTTCCACTGAGCTTATAAAAGTGGAATTGAGACCATTTAAAATTATAGATTCAATAAGTCTTCCAGTTGGTGCAGTTCGGGCCAATGACTGGATACAAGGAAATATTTTTGATCAAAAAATGGAAGAAATTTTCTCACACAATTTAAACTTTTATAAAACTAAAAGTCTTTTATGTGTCGCTGGTGGAATGACCTCAATGGCCGCCATGTATTTAGGCTTAAAAGAATTCAGTGCTGAAAAAATTGAAGGATTAACTATTTCTTTTAATTCCTTTAAATTATTTTCTTTAGATCTTCAAAAAACGAATAAAGAAAACTTGCTTTTGTTATTTCCATTTCTCGGAAAGCGAGTTGAAGTAATTGCTGCTGCCGCAAAAGTGGCAATTTTATTTAGTGAAAAATTAAATATTGAAGAAATTAAAATATCGAGTCGAGGTCTGAGATATGGAACTTTATTGGCGGGAGAAATAGATGAAAAATTTACCTCTAGATAGGGCGACCGATTCACCTATTTTATTTAAAGCAGGAACCGTTATTTTTTCAGAGGGAGAGGTTTCAAATTATCTTTTCATTGTTAAAAAGGGACAAGTAAACTTATTAAAGAAAAGTGGCCAACATTTACACATTCTAGAAATCTGTAAAGAAAAAGAAATGCTTAATGAGGTCAGTCTTCTTACCAGTAAGCCTGCCGAATTTTCCGCTGTGGCAAAAACAGATATCGAACTCGTCTTGGTTGAACAAAAAGATATATTTAGTATTTTAAAAAGTGGACCTTCTTGGATTCCTGAAATTTTTCAAACGTTATGTGAAAGACTAAGTGCAACTCGTGAAATTATAGAAGAGCATAATTTAGTTGATGGTGAAAGGAGTTCAGATTTAATTTTAAGTAAAGAAGAAGAGTTGAAATATGTTACTGCGCTTTCAGAATACGAAGCGCAGTAATATATCAATATTTTGATTAAAGATTTATTTGTCTTCTTTTTTTCAATGAAACTAAAATCTCAACAATTTTGTTCTGGGCACGCTTAATATCACGTTTTTCGGTAGCGTAATTTGTTTTTAAAACCCGAAATGCCTCTTCAGCATAATCACGACCGGCCAGAGAAAGAAGACGGCGCTGGAAGGCGCGTTCAATATTTTTCAAGGCCATTCCCAAAATAGGTGCTGTGACATATTGAAAAATCATCATAAGATCATTGTCTGCCAGATTGTCCAAATCAGAAAATGTAAAACATTGTTCAGTTAATTCTTCCGCTAGTTGCGGATTTCTTACCTTTAAATTTTTTAATAGACGAGAGCGCTCTTCTCGAGGCATGTGTTGAAGCATTTCTATAATTTGTGCTTTACCATTGATAAAAATACTATTGCTGTTGTTATTGGCTTCCATGCTTCTCCTTAAAGAATTCCCGCTGACACATTAACTAATTAGGCTTCTAATTTACTTTTTTCTCTTACGAATTTTTGTTTTGCATTATCCATAGTTTTTTTATGAGATTCGACCATGCCTTGGATCTCATTTTGTTGACTAGTTTTTATTTCCGCAACCTGGTCTTGGTGGGCTTTTTTTAAATTTTCTACTTCTGTTTGAAGACGCATGTTCTCATCCCCCACAGACTTAGACTGTCGATCTCTAATCTCTACGAGTTTTTGCTCTTGCTCATTTTTAAGATTGGCGATTTTCATTTCATAATCGTCATGCATTCTTTTTAGTTCTGCTTCTTTGGATTTAGCTTCAGTTTGATATCCACGATCATTTTCTGTTCGCAGTTGTTTTAGATCATTAGTGTATTTTTTAGTTTCAGCTTCCAAATATTTTTGGGACTGAACATCGCTAATATTAGACATAACTTTCCTTTTTTAAATCACTAGCCAAGAATTTCTTCGAGACATAATATATGATACGAAGTCTAAGTTTTAAAAAGTAGGAGGCAAATATGTCCCAAAGTCATGAGCGAGTCTTTTTGGTTCAAGGAAAAAGAACACCATTTGGTAAATTTGGTGGATCTCTAAAGGATATTACCCCTGTAGATCTTGCCGTTCTTGCCTCTAAGGCATTGATATCTGAAATTAAATTGGACCCATCTAAAATAGACCAAGTACTTTTAGGCAACGTAGTTACATCTTCTACTGACACTATGTATGGGGGACGACACCTAGCTTTAAAATTGGGTTGTAAGCAAGAAACACCAGGTCTTGTACTTAATAGACTTTGCGGCTCGGGTATTGAAGCTATTTTAAGCGCGGCTCGATTAATAAAACTAGGCGAAGCACATTGTGTATTGGCCGCTGGTACAGAAAATATGTCCATGGTTCCGCATTTAACTTATGGATCGCGCTTTGGAACAAAGTATGGTGCTCTTAAATCAGTAGATATGTTATTAGATGCGCTTACCGACCAATACGCTCAAACTCCAATGGGCGTGACCGCAGAAAATCTTGCAACAAAATTTGAAATCACAAGAGGCCAATGTGATGAGTTGTCTTATCACTCCCACGTTCGTGCAGCGAAAGCTTATAAAGACGGTTTACTACAAGGCGAGATTACTTCTGTGACCTTAAGAAAGGGAAGTTGTGATCGCGATGAACACTTAAGAGACGATGTTTCTTTAGAAGAAATGAAGTCCTTAAAATCAAATTTTAAAACAGATGGTGTTGTGACCGCAGCATCAGCTTCTGGCATAGTAGACGGTGCTGCTGCTGTGATTGTAGCGAGCGAATCGTTTATCAAAAAAGAGGGATTAACTCCACTTGCAGAAATTATTGATGGCTTCGTTATTGGAGTTGATCCAACGATTATGGGTATTGGTCCAAGCCCAGCGATCAAAGGTTTGCTGGCTAAAAATAATATGACAATGGATCAAATTGATCTTTTTGAGATCAATGAAGCCTTTGCCGGTCAAACGCTCTCGTGCATGAAAGATACGGGTATTGCTCATGATAAAATAAATTTATGGGGTGGAGCTGTGGCCCTTGGACATCCATTGGGTGCTTCCGGGGTTCGAATTTCATTAACATTGGCAAGACAGTTAATACATTTCAAAAAAACATATGGAGTCGCGTCAGCTTGTATCGGTGGTGGGCAAGGGATCGCAATTTTGCTTAAGAGAGTTTAGAAATTAAATGAATGAACTGATTTTATCTCACAATGATTTTCAAGATTTTAGAAATTGGCTCAATTTGAACCTTGATGGTCTAACATGGCAGGGGAGATTTAAAAAAGAGTTCGAATCTTTTTGGGATTCTTTTTTTGAAGATGGATTAACACTGAAAAAAACCATCGAACGATTTGAATATGCTTATTCTCAAGTGCGTATTGGTTCACTTTCTTCGTGGTTTTTATGGTTAAGAAATAAATTTTTAAGTTATATTTTTATTTTTAAGGATCAAAGTATTGGACAAATGTCCTTAGAGTCAGGAATTTCTGCTTCTGTTTTGGCCACGACATTGCGAAGTTTTCTCTTGGATGAATTTCCCCATCTCGATCAATATTTTTCAGAAACTTTCCAATTGGGAAATATTTTAAGTCCTAATATGAACGTTACTTTTAATAAAATTGTAAAAGATCTCAATATTGCTGCACCAACAAGTGGTTCCAAAGAAGATGAAATTATGCCATCTATGGAAGTCACTCTCTTTGACGAATGGAGTTTATTTGTTAAACGAATGAATTCAGATTTTAAGAGTCTACAATTTGATCTTACTAAAATAAAAGAAAGGACTAGTTTTTTAAAACAAGTAAAAATTTTTCAAGATATATTTGTTTTACTTCTTCTATTTACACTGACTATTTTTGGAGTAAAACAATCAAATATTTGGTATGAAAAATTTCTGGGAAACAAAGTTAGTATTTATGAGCCACAATTTAATTGGCTTAATAAAAGTTTAGTTTTCAAAGGCGCAGAGAAAAAAAGTGCCAAAGAATATAAACTTAATTTTAATGAAATTAAAGATATTACTAAAGGGGAAAAACTAACTGAGTTTTTTGACCCTGAAAAGTATGAAGAAGAAACAGAAGTTACACTTACATCATTTGATAATATTCCAAAAGATTTAAAGGACGCTGATAAAGAGCCATCTCAATACGAAGGAGATGCCGAAAGCCGTAATGGATATCGAGAAACAAGGGGGGGAACGACCACTACTTATCGTTTAATGATGACCACTACAAACACTTATGCTGCTCGCGATAAAATTTCTAAATTAGTTGAAAAGTTTCAAGGTGAAGCTGTGGGTGATTCAACTCCTGGGATGGATGTTCCTGGCGGAGTTTACTATAATGTTTATGTTCCTAAAAAAGCATTTAAAGAATTCATGACAGAGACTATGAAGGTAGATCAAGCAAAACTTTTTGAAAGTAATACTTCAAACGTAAAAAATGTTCCGGGCAAAACGCGAATTTTTATTATGGTTAAATCAATTTAGAAGAGATTACATTTGTGCATCGGCTATACCATAAAGCGTTTTTAATTTACGCAATAAGGTATGTGATTTGCCAAGGTAGTACCACTGGCGAAAAAATCCAATAGTCATTGCCACAAAAAAACCAAGCACTACTCCGGAGTGTGTTGTTTTTTGAACGAGGCCAGTGTCGTGAGCACCTCCTAATAAAAAAGCAATCATTCCCAAAATGAGCATTAAAATGGTCCATGGAATTGTTTGTCTTTTACAGCGATCAGAATCCTCCACAAACTTTTTAGTTTTTTCAATATAAGGCGTAAGATCTTCTGGTGGAGTATCAAAAAGTTCATTCAAGCTTGTGCCTGAACTGACAATTGAATAAACATTATTTGTTAATCGAGAAACGCCAATAAAATAAAACATGACAAAGGCCTGAGCAAATATAGTGTAAATAAAAGCGGGAATTGCGATTTGAATATGATTAAAAGGTAGGTGAACAATTTTTAATG
>JAURXW010000110.1 GCA_030654205.1 Bacteriovorax sp. | reverse complement strand
TATTAAACAACTGCTCGTCATAACCATTGTCTATTACTTTTATTTTATATTTATATTTTTTATAATTTTCAAATAACTCTACACAATATTGATTGACTGCTATTATAAAATCAGATTTAACCAAAAAGTACTCTTCTATTTTTTTAAGAATAAAATGTTTGATTTTTTTAACTAAAGTATCTTTTTTTATCCCTCTTGGGTTATTGGCAAAAGGATCTCTAAAATCCAAAATAGTTTTAATGCCTAGTTTTTTAAAATCATCAATGATAAAAAAGTGTAAAAATGGGTCTCCCGTTAAAACTACAAAGTCATAATCATTTTGTTTAATATTTTTTTTGACGAAATGTTTTAAATTATAATACCAACTAGCTCCTATGTCAAATTTTATTAATTTACCCAATAATCCTTGATTTGTATTTTCAACATAAAAAACATTATCAATGGTACTAAATTTATTTTTTTGTTTTATTGCAGTTATAACATCACACTTTGTGATACTATTATCAATTCTTTTTAGATTTTTTGCCCAATAAGAGATTCTTTTAGCTCCAACGCCTTCATACGGCTCAAAATAATATGCTACAAATAAAATTTTCATCTATATTTTATTACCTTTGCCGGGTTTCCACCAACGACACTATATTCATCAAATTTTTTTGTTACAATAGAACCTGCAGCAACTACATTTCCTTTTGAGATATTAGCCAATATAATACTTCCTGTTCCAATCCAAATATCATTACCAATCATTACCTTTTCTATATTTCCGCCTTGCTGGCTGATAATAACATCTCTTTTATCATAGTTATGTTGATTTTTTCCACTTAAAAAATGCACATATTGCCCGATTATAATATCATCCCCAAAATCTACTAGCCCAATAGTATCATATGGACCAAAACGAACATTATTGCCAATAGAAATTTCTCTATGAGTAAAAATAGTTCCATATGAAAAGACTACATTATCTCCAACTTGATTCAAAGTTTTTTTATAAAAACAATATCTTAGTTTATTTCCAAATGCAAAAGGTATTCTGGAGACAAAAACACTCATATGAAAAAACGAAGTAGTTTTCAAACCAAGAACAAACAATTTAGTAAACAAATCAAAAATAAAGTTAATCATTTTTTTATAAATTCTACAATTTTTCTATAAGTTTTATACCAAAGCTTATTGTAATCACTTTTATACTCTGAATGTTTTTTTATTGGCAAACACATTATTTCATTCCATTCTTCTCTTGAAATAGCAAGTTTTTTGCATACAAACTCTATATCGTATTCTAATTCTTTCAAATCATATAAATCTTTTTCAAGCTCTTTGAGTGCTTCCTCTTTTGTTATTTGATTAGAAACTATCAGATTTGATAAGTGTGCTTTTCTTTTGTCAAAACCAAATTTAGTAGGTAAATAATAAGATTGAAAAAACTTAGTAAATCTTGATTCAAAGTGCTTTCCTCCATAGTCTCTCCATCCTAATTTTTCTTGAATAAATTGTTTTATTTCTTCTTTATTATAGGGAACATAATTCAAAAATCTATGAGATTTAACAGGAAAAATCCAACGATAAGTAAACATTCTGTCAAATAGTGAATACCTCGGATATTTTTTTAAAGGTATTTTTCCAAACTTTTTATGTATATCTAGTATATGTGTCAAATCATTACTATCATAAGACCAATTTCTTGGTAACACATATTCAGTAACTAAATTGTGCCCACTAATAATGTGTTTTAACTTATTTTCTTTTGCAATTTTATGTAAAAGGGCTGGAAAAACATGATCTTGAGGGATATCACAATCAGGAACAGACGCTTTAAAAAATGCAAGTTGTAAATCTTTCATCTCTTCCCAATCTATAACATATGTAAACAAATCTAGATTAAGAATATTTACTATATTTTCGATATTTTGAACTGCTATTTCAGAATTCCATCCAGTATCTACATGAACAACCAAAGGTCTTAATCCAAGCTCTACAACTAAATGTGCTAAATAAGTGCTATCAACGCCTCCACTTAGCCCTATAATACAGTCATATTTTTTATTTTTTCCATCCTGTTTTATTTCTTCTGCAATTTGATTTAATTTATTTTGCGCATCAACACCGGTTGGAATTGTTTTAATAACTTCATCATATTCTTTACAATAATTGCATACCCCATTTTCATCAAAAATTATATTTTCCACGGTAGTATCCAAAACACATTTTACACATTGTTTCTCTTTTTTCATAATAAATATCACTTTATATATTTAAATATTTGCTTCTATAGATGCTAAACTCTTCATGATTTAAATATCCAAAATATTCATATTCATTCCTAAAAGGTATGCATCTATCTTTATCAAGTCTTTTTATAACTTTTGCAGGGTTTCCTCCAATAACACAATACCCATCTGCAAAAGATTTAGTAACCACGCTACCTGCTCCAACTATTGTAAAATCACCAAGTACGACTCCTGGCAAAATCATTGCATTCATACCAATCCAAGAATATTTTCCTATAACAACTGAATTTGGCATGTGTTTTCTACTATCGTATAAATCATGATTTGCAGTTATTATTCCAACATTAGCGGAAATCTGCGTATAATCACCTATGTAGATTTTTCCAATCCCTTGAATGTAACATCCAGGCATATATCCAGGTGAAGTATCTATTCCGGCATAAATATTTTCCACGCCGGTTACAATACTTGTAAAATGAACTGGCCAATAAGCTTCTTTATTGAATCCTATAATTTTTTGGAAAAACCAAATTTTCAATTTCACAGGTGTTTGATTTTTTGATGTTTCTATAATTTTTTTATATAAATCTTTAAAAAACAAATTTTTTATTAACTTTTTTAGCATTATATTTTTTTTCCCTTTGATAGAAAATACGAATACATTAAATAAGCAAAATAAATAATTGAGTAGCCTATAGAAAATGATATTAAAACAATTTTTTCACCATTAAATTGTAACCCTATCGCAATCGATAATACTACTATAAGCAAAAGTAGAAATTGTCCCACTAAATCATATTTTTGCTTTCCTACAATATAAAAAGTATAACTTAAAGGGCTGATAACAAACTTTAAATACAACATGGGTGTCATTATCTGTGCAAATTCACCTGCCATTCTCCAATTTTCTCCAAATACAAAAGCAAATATTTCTGGTGCAAAAACACCTAAAATAGTAAATGGAACAATACCTAAAATCACTAACTTTTTAAATGTTTTTACATAAATATCTCTACAATTCCCATACTTATTATAATCCTCGGTAGCTCGCTGTTTAAATACATCTAAAATAGTATTTGATAGTAAACTAATAGGCATCATCAGAACTTTATACATGAAAGAATACAACCCTAAAACGCCTAGCCCAAAATACTTTCCAAGCGCTAAAATAGGAAGTTGATTTGCTATCACATTCACAAGAACTGACGGCACATCATATTTTGGAAAGTTTTCATACTCTTTTGCAGCTTTTTTTATAGAACTATTTTCAAAAATAAAATATTTATTTACTACTTTACTTTTTATAATGAAATAAATCGAAGCTATATATCCAACAATATTTCCAAACAATAATCCAAAAGCACTCGTATATGCCAGTCCAACCCCTAACTGCGTGGAAACATTTGTAGTTGAAACGATAATCTTATTTGTTGAGAGCCTCTTAAAGTTTTTTTCTCTAATTAGCAGATAATTATAAACTTGATAAATGCCGACTAAAAATATCGATAATGGTAAAAAATAAAGCCAGCTAGATATCTCTTTGTTATCAAATAAATTTGTTATTTGGGTGTTGAAAATATAAACGATAAACAATGTTAACAAAGAAATAGAAGTCAAAAGCATCATGATAAGTTTTACGATAGCATTCACATCCTCATCTTTCTTTGGAAGCATTATCGCCATTTCGTATCTTCCTGTCGCTATAACAGATAAAATTGATACTATAGCCATATACAAAGCAAACACCCCAAAATCCTCTGGAGTGTATATGCGAGTGAGTATCGGGCTTATAGCTATAGGTATC
>JAURXW010000108.1 GCA_030654205.1 Bacteriovorax sp. | reverse complement strand
CAGCAATGTAAACTGAATTAAAAGCGCCCAATTCTTTATCACTTAATACATCAAATTCTGGAACACCTCTGGAAAAGGCCCTCAGGCAGGCCAGGTCTTTATTGCAAACTTTATAAAAAGCGTCTCGTTGATCTTTCTTTTTAGCGACGAACTCGTACAACTTTATCCAATCTTCAACGAAATCTCCCGCTCCTTCTAAACATTTGATAACGAAATTAACTGGTGAAATTGCCTCGTAAGTTGTTCTTGAACAAATAGATTGCGGGTCGCATTTGACGACAAATTTTTCGTTGGCAGGATTTGCTTTGACTATTTCATTGCAATTGTTTGCCACTTTTTGTTGTTCGCAAAAATTGCTCGCAAGACTTATGATGGGTGGCACAGTATTTTGAAGTGTCAAAACACCACACGCATAAAGGCCTTTAAAATATCCCATATTACAATCGAGCTCAGTCGAATATACCAAGTGCATATTCAACTGAAGAATAAAAAGTAAAATGAGAATTTTAACTGGCTTCAGCATACAGTCTTTTCGTCAACTATATGATTATCCTTAATAGCAATGACAGTAAATTATGGTTATATTGACCATCAATTTTTTATAAAAAAGATCCTTAAATCTAATCAAACTCTTGTCATTCCACTCCCTTCTTAAAACGCTCCTGGAGCCTTTTTGAGCGATTAATGGGCCTTTTTTGGTCTTTTAGGCCTTTCTCACTGCGCTATTTTGAAAAAAACTTGCCGAAATGCTCTTTTACGCGTAAAGATTGTCCTTCATATTTGAAAAATACTTTAAGTTTAATTATTTGTCGCGGAGTATAAGATGGCAGTTCCTAAGAAGAAAAATTCAGTTTCAAGAAAAGGTTTAAGAAGAGCTGGTCAACACCATAAGCTTTATAGAAAACACCCAATGACTTGTTCAAACTGTGGAGTGCATGTAATGCCTCACGCTGTTTGTGACGCTTGTGGATTCTACAAAGGGAAACAAGTTGTTACTGTAAAAGCTCCTTCTGAAGAAGCTGCTGCATAATAATTTACAAAATTAGAATTGCTTTAAAAATATTATAATAAATAAGAAGGGCCCTTAAATTCGTAAGAAAATAAGGGCCTCTTTGCATTTGTTTTAACAGGACGTTTACTATGAAAGCCTATGAAGTTAAAGTTCTAGGAACTGGGATGTACGCTCCCAAAAAAATCGTTACCAATATTGATCTTGAAAGTATTGTTGAAACGAATGACCAGTGGATTTTTGAACGCACCGGTATTCGCGAAAGACATATCTGCTCTACCGAAGGCGGAGAATTCCCAACAGATATGGCACTCAATGCTACTAGAGATGCCCTCAAAGCAGCTAACCTACAACCTAACGACATCGATTTAATTTTATTTGCCTCTGTTACTCCCGACGTAAAACTTCCAAATTCGGCCACTATTCTCCAAGTAAAATTGGGAATTACAAATAATTGTGCTTGTCTTGATATCGCAGCGGCTTGTTCTGGATTTGTTTATGGATTTAATATGGCCTCTGCCATGATTAAAACTGGAATGATAAAAAATGCCTTGATCGTTGGCTCCGAAATGCTTTCTCGCGAAGTGAATTGGAAAGATCGCAATACTTGTATTCTTTTTGGAGACGGATGTGGTGTGGCCATTATTGGGCGCGCGGAAGAAGGATCTGATTCATTAGTTTATTCAAGTGTCATGAGTGCCGATGGAACTGGTGGAGAATTTTTTGATCAACCTGTTGGTGGATCTGTCACTCCCATTACTAAAGAGCATCTCGACGAAGGATCACACTTCATGCAAATGAAGGGAAAAGAAATGTTTAAAGTAGCTACACGAACACTTGCTGAGAATGCTCAAAAAGTTATTACTGAAGCCAACCTTACACTCGCCGATATCGATTGGGTTGTTCCTCATCAGGCCAATATTCGAATCATCGAAACAACTGCCAAGCTCATTGGTGTTGAAATGGATAAAATGATCGTCAATATTCATAAGTATGGAAATACTTCTGCAGCAACTGTTCCTATTGCGTTTCACGAAGCGATTATGGATGGAAGAATTAAGCGTGGAAATATTGTTCTCTTTGATGCTTTTGGTGCTGGATTAACGGCCGGAGCAACATTAATTAAATACTAAAACAAGGACGAGGTTATGATCAAATCAGTAACTTTACTTTTCCCCGGGCAAGGTTCGCAATATATTGGAATGGGAAAAGATTTAGATCATTCTCTTTTTGATAAAGGAAACGAAATTTTAGGCTACGATTTAAAAAAAATTATGCACGAAGGCCCTGAAGAAGAATTAAAACTCACTCATAATACTCAGCCGGCCATTTTAAAACATTCAATTACTATTTTAAATCAGCTCCTGCCAATCTTGGCTAAACACGATGTAAAAATTGACCGTGTATTAGGTCACTCTGTTGGTGAGTATGCAGCTTTAGTTGCGGCCGGTGTTTTGTCTGCTCACGACGCAATTCATGCTGTTCATTTGCGTGGAAAATATATGCAAGAAGCAGTTCCTGTTGGAAAAGGAAAAATGTTTGCCATCCTAAAAGTTCCGGCCGAGATCGTTGTTGAAGCTTGCCAGAACGCTTCAAAGCCAGATTCAGAAGTAATGCCAGCCAATTTTAATGATCCTACTCAAATTGTTATTTCAGGTGAAAGCGAAGCCTGCCAGCGCGCTGTCGATTGGCTTGCTCTAAATTTTAAAGAAGCTCATAGAGCGATGGAATTAAATGTTTCGGCTCCCTTTCATTCTTCTTTGATGAAACCTGCTGCCGAGAAACTTAAAACGGCGTTTGCTCAATTTCATTGGCAAGAAAACAAAATTCCCTATATCGCTAATATCGATGCTCTGGAATATTCAGTCGGAACAAATCCTGAAAAAATTATTAATAATCTTTATAACCAGGCCTATGGCCCAGTGTTATGGACTCAATCTATTGAAAAACTTTCGGCCAATACACTTTGCTTGGAAGTTGGACCGGGAAAAGTCCTAATGGGATTAGTTAGAAAAATTAATAAAGATATAAAAGTGATTCCGCTCGATAAAGAAGATGCTTTTATTGAACTCGAAAAAATGTTTCAGGAGTCATAAATATGATCGCAAATTATACTGACCTAAAAGGTAAAAATATTTTAGTTACCGGAGCTTCAAGAGGTCTGGGAAAAAAAATGGCCGAGGCACTCGCCACTCAAGGAGCGCATGTTATTTTTAATTATCGCGGTGACGAAGCAGCGGCAATGGTACTAAAAGAAGAATTGCTAAAGCTTGGCGCCAGCAACGCTACGGCCTTACATTTTGATGTAACCAATACGCCTCAAATGAAAGAAGCAGTTGAAAAATTTATAGAAG
>JAURXW010000102.1 GCA_030654205.1 Bacteriovorax sp. | reverse complement strand
AGCATTTAAAAAAAATGGCTTCACCACTTGAAAGGGCCCGATTTGTTCATCATATTGTCGATGATTACAACCGTGAAATATTCGCTCATCCAATTGTGCAAAAATTCCTACCTTGCAAGGTTGGTTGCTCAGGCTGTTGCCACACCCAAGTGGGCGTTACAGAGGATGAAGCTGAGCTATTGGCCAATAGAGTTACTGAAGGAGTGAAAATTGACTTTGCTCGTTTAGAAAAACAAGTTCAAGTTGGAAATAACCCTGAAAATTTTTATCTCCTTTCATATGCTGATCGCAGATGTGTCTTTTTAGGGACCGATGATAGTTGTCAGGTTTACAACGACAGGCCTTCGGTTTGTCGCACAAATGCCGTTTTGGGTGAGGCCAGTCAATGCTCTCCTGTGGAAGGCGAAGGTGAAGGCCAGACAATTAGGTTACTTAAAACAGAACAAGCAGATATGGCGATCATGGGATCATTTTTTATGTCTAAAGAAAGTGGGACCTTGCCTCATATGGTGGGAAAGATTCTTCAACAAAATGAAGAATTTAAAAAACCTCGTACTCTTGCAACTAAGAAGAAAGCCGTTTTCAAAGATCTCGATCTATAGTATCAACACTTAGTGAATTGTATACTTTGCCAAACGTCAGAAACTTTTTTAAGAGAAAGTGCCACCGAATGCACGCATTGTGCTTTAGTATTTAAAAATCCCAAAAATTATTATACTCATACAAAAGATGTTTTGCGTTATTCCACACACAATAATAATCATGAAGATCAAGGTTATATTGATTTTTTAAATCTACTGGTAAATCCATTAGTTCCATTTCTCCCTATAAAATTTATGGCCCTTGATTTTGGTTGTGGTCCAGGGCCAACTCTTTCGCTTTTATTAGAAAAAATCGGTGGAGTTGTTGAAAACTATGATCCGATTTTTTTTACAAATTCAAAAGTTTTAGAAAATACATATGATGTTGTGACTTGCTCTGAAGTGGTCGAACATTTTAAAAATATAGAAACGGATTGGGCCCTTTTGACAAGTTTAGTGAAGCCAGGTGGGATATTGGCCATCATGACCCTGTTCATAACTGAGCAAATAAATTATAAATCTTGGTGGTATAAAAATGATCCAACTCATATTGTATTTTACAATGAGAAAACTTTTGTTTATTTAGCCGAACGTTTTAATTTGGAAATTGTTTTTAATGATAAAAAATCAGTAATTATATTAAGAAAAAAATAGAGGTTGTTATGCTTTGTATGTACGCCATTGCCAATTGTGATACGGTGAAAAAAGCTCGTGCTTTTTTAGATAAGAAAAAAGTTGAATACGAGTTTGTCGATTTTAAAAAGACACCACCAACAGTGGAACAAATAAAGAGATGGGGAGAGTTTTTTGGAGAATTGCCGGTAAATAAAAAAGGAATTACTTTTAGAAAATTTAAAGATGAGTATGAATCCCTTACGAGTGCTCAAAAAATAAAACTAATTATTGAAAATTCTTCAATGATTAAAAGACCTGTACTGGAAAAAAATAATAAGACTATCGCGATGGGTTTTGATGAAGAAAGTTATAAAGGACTAAAGTTTTAATTTATGGATAAAGCGACTTATTTACAAAAAAAAGAAGAACAAAAAGAAAGCATTGTTAGTTTTCAACGAGAAGATTTTTGTTTTCGTTGTTTTCGTTTACAGAAAAATTGTTTGTGCCATTTTATAAAATCTTTTAATACTAAAACTCATTTTGTGCTTTTAATTCACCCGATGGAAGCAAAGAAAGAAAAAATGGGAACGGGACGTATTTCTGTTGCCTGTCTTGAAAATTCAGAACTGATAACGGGAATAGATT
The DNA here is from genome assembly GCA_030654205.1 of Bacteriovorax sp. GTDB lineage: Bacteria > Bdellovibrionota > Bacteriovoracia > Bacteriovoracales > Bacteriovoracaceae > Bacteriovorax. The sequence continues at coordinate 1,544 of JAURXW010000102.1, read as the reverse complement.
TTTCAGAGGATCAGTCTGTAAACAATCTTATAAATGATCCGCAAAATTATTGTATGGTTTTATACCCTGGTGAAAACGCGCTGAATGTTTCAAGTGATGATATCAGTCCAATTGTTTGTTTAGAAGGCCTGGGTAAAAAGCTTGTCGTTTTTTTAATTGATGGAACCTGGCCTTGTGCTAAGAAAATGATGAAGCTTTCAAAAAATATAAATTCTCTACCGCGAGTTTCTTTTACCGCTACTCACGAATCATTGTTTTCAATCAAAGAGCAACCCGCCGAGTTTTGTCTTTCGACTTTAGAGTCCATTCATTTTTTTCTTTCGGAAAGTCAAAGAAGAGGATTGGAGAAGTTAGAAGGTAGACACGACAATATGATTGATGTGTTTAAAGAAATGATTAATTTCCAAATTAAGTGTGCTCTTGATCCAAGTCTTTCTTCTTATAGAAAAAAAAGTGGTGGGTATACATCCAAAGAAGAACGATCGAGATCAAAGAAGTGGGGGAGTAATCGGATAGTTTTTAAGGGGTAATTGAAATAGACTAAAACAGGGGTTAAATTGTCTTTCAAGTGGACTAAAAAATGGGTTGTTTGGTCTGTCGAGTTCCTATGTTATTGAATTATGTGAAAAGATTCTACGAAGATGATTAAAGAATTTGGTATCAATCTAAAGACCGTAAGCCATTGATCCAAGCAGTGACGTTACGGTAATAATTGACCCAACTTTAGTTCTGTGAATAGATTTTCTTTTTGAAAATTTATTTTTGCCTCGAAAGATAAGGCCGCATTTTCTCTTGCCCAAAAAAAACAATAGCGTCAAATTGGTTATGCGATTTACAGTATAACTTTAAGTTAGCAGTTGTCGCCCTTCCTCCGTGAGCAAAAGGAGTGACGTGGGCGTATTCTAATTTATAAGTCCCCTCGCAACGTTTTCCATTTACACCAATAAATTCACAGCGATGCTCAGCTCTTTTTAAAACAAATCTTTTAACGGAAGCTTGTATGTAGCGAGAATTTTCTTTTTCACTTTGAGTAGTCAAGGTGGCTTTTTCCTTTTTGGCTTCACGGATAAAATAATCATCGCAAAGTTTTTCGATGACTTCCTCGACTTTATCTTTTCTTAGAAATTGTTTGAGCTTTGATAGTTTTCCGAGAAGTTCATCGTCGGCGTAAAACTTTATTTCATTGAGATTTACTTGGACGGGTTTGATAATTTCTTGAATCTGTTTTACTGGAGAAATTTCACGCATAATTTTTTCGCATGCAATATTAGATGTTTCTTCCAAACGAGAGAGGATGTCTAGTTTTTCGCTTTTATTCAATTCAATTTTATTAAAAAGTGAGTTTGCTTTAGACAAATGGGTCAGTGTTAGTTTTCCTTCTTCAACTTTCTGGGCTATCTCGGGTGTCTTTTTTAATAATCTGGCAGAAGCAATCCGGCGATAGGCCTGGTCACTGGAATATTTTAATTCGTGGGTACAGTAGTCAAATAACGAAGAGTATCCAAGCTCGCAGTAGGTGCGATTGAGATCAAGCTCATTTAATT
>JAURXW010000070.1 GCA_030654205.1 Bacteriovorax sp. | reverse complement strand
CAAAAAACCTAGATATTAATAATATTTATTAAATATTATCATTTATTCTTAAATTTTTTGCAATTTGTTTATTTAGAAGAAAGTTTAAAGAAAAGTTTCAGACAACCTAAATTAAAAAATTAATGAATATCTAATTCACCTTTTTTAGCAATGTCCGAAGTTGGAATCATACCTTTTGCTTTGTAATATGTTTGAGCAAAACTTTCAGACATAGCTCGAACTAATTGAGTTAAGACCGTTTCTCCCAATGGAGCAGAAACTGCAAGGGCCTTATTAATGCTAATTTTTATCCCATTTCCTTCAGAGGAAACTCTAACAAGGCTCATATCACTTTCCTCAACATAGCTACAAACCAGGCCATGAGAAAATTCATCATGCCAAAATTTATAATTATCAAGCTTTAACATTTCATTGATTACTTTGGCTTCTTCAAGACGTCGCCATACTTGCAAGCGTATTTGATCCTGGGCATCTTTTAGAGATTTAGCCGATTTAAAAGGGACATCAACTAATCTTTGAGTTGTGACATTTTGTTTTGGTGCTCTTGTATTTTTTGTGGTTTTAATTTTTTTCATAAAAATAATTATTTCTATTTTTACATAAATGGGCAAGAAAATTTTAAAAAATGCCTTGATTACTTAACAAAACTATTGAGATAAGCATGAATGGCCGGAAGATCGTTTTCCAAAAATGGCAAAGCTGGCATTAATCCAGACTGCCGCTTTGGTTTATATCCTGGAGGATAGGATTGATGAATGACTCTCGTTGTAATTAACTCTAATGAAGAGCCGGCGACATCAGGACCGACGCTGCCCACAAGCCTAGGATCCGGATTATGACAGGCAGAACAATTGGCCATATATGATCCTTTGCCTCGCAACTGCAACGCGCTCAAAGGTTTTGAATCATCTTTTTTACAACTGATTAAAACTGGGAGCAATAATATTGCCCCCAGAATAAATATCTTTGAAATTAATTTCAAAATCATTTTGTAAGAACCTCAATACCAAAATAGAGAATTGCCGTTAAAACGATTCCCATATGAGTAACACCCATAATAGAAGTAATTTTTAGGTTGTCAGTTTTTCCTTTGATCGCATTAAATTCAAGAGCTCCTAAAACAACAACTACGAAGGCCGCAAGCTTTAGACCGTTATACTCAGGATTAACTTGAGACGGTAGGTGAGAGGCAGCTCCCATTAAAAATAATAATGGAATCGAAAAAAGTGTATTGTGTCTTGAAGCAAGACCAGCTTTACCAGCTGCTGCTGCTGCTTCTGGAAGTGCCGCTCCGCCAGCAGCAATTTGTTTTGCTGAAGCGATAACGATTTTTTGCTTAGGCCAAATAATAAGCCAAACATTTAAGAACATAACTGTTCCAAAAGCAGTTCCTACAGAAATATAGGCCCACCAAGAAGTTTTAAACATTTCTGAACCAAAGCTTTGTCCCTTTAGTCCAAGAAGAGCAACACCTGTTAAAAAAGTAACGAGGGCCCCATATCTAAACCAAGCTAATGCGCGAGGAACTAGTGTTCTAACCGCAACGCCTCTAGAAGATTTAATTTTTTCATCAGCGTCAAGTTCTTTGAACCATTCACCTTGAACAAAGTTAAAATAATAAAGCATACCGATCCAAACAACTCCCGCAAAATAGTGGAAAAAGCGGAAAAGCATTTCTGTACCTTGCATTGAAAATAATGCGAAATTCATTGGAACCTCCAAGAAATCATTAATAAAAAAAGAACCTGAAATAAGTTTAACAAAGAATAATTAAATGTATCTATAATCTTCGCATTTTGTTAACTAGTTGGCATAATGACAATATATCAACAGCATTAAGATGAGGTTTTCCATGTCGGGATCTGAGTTTGAGTCTTTATCGCGCAATTTGGCAGAACGTATTCAGGATCTACGCGCGAGGCGCGGCTTAACCCAGGCCGATTTGGCCAAACTGGCCGATGTCCCCCGATCTACCATCGCCAATTTGGAATCTGGAACCGGAAATCCTTCGTTAATTAATCTCTCAAAAATTTCAAGCGCTTTAAGCAGCTCGATTGAAATGCTTTTAACTTCACCCCGGGCCTTATGTAAATTAATCAAGGCCGATGACGTTAAATCAATCAGTAGATCTGCCGGTGAAGTTATTATTGTTAAGTTATTACCTGATCCAATCCCGGGAATGGAAATTGATAAAATCGAATTAAATTCAGGTGCAAAAATGCGGGGAGTTCCTCATGCGGCCGGAACTAAAGAATATCTTCATTGCATTCAAGGAGAATTCAATATTGTTGTGGCGGGAATAAGTTATCATGTTTTTAAAGGAGATGTTTTGGCCTTTCCGGGGGAAATTCATCATTCGTATGAGAATATTGGCAAGGGAAAAGCTATTGGTTTAAGTGTGGTGGCGATTGCGCCGGTTGGGTTGTGACTTTTTCGGACACAGCTCCGGAAAAGTCTTGACTTTTTCGGAGTTAAAATTTATTGTATAAATCAACATGAAGCGAATTTATCAAAATTATATTAACGAATTTATTCACAAGAAAATCATTCTCATTTCTGGGCCAAGGCAATCAGGAAAAACAACTCTTTCAAAAATGGGTCATAAAAATTTTGTCTATTTAAATTATGACAACGAAGATGACCGAAAAACAATAAAAGAAATGTCCTGGGATAAAAAAATCAAGCTTATCATATTTGATGAGCTTCACAAAAAAACAAAATGGAAGCAGTGGCTAAAGGGAATTTATGATAAAAATGATTTCCAAAATAATTTTATTGTAACTGGAAGTGCCAGACTGGATACATTTAAAAAAGTAGGAGACTCATTGGCCGGTAGATATTTCCACTACCGTCTTCATCCATTGGATGTGAGAGAAATATGTAATATTGATAAGAATATTTTAGCCGACGATGCAATTGAAACAATTTTAAATTACAGTGGTTTTCCCGAACCCTATCTTGCCAACAATAAGCGCTTCTACAATCTTTGGAAAAAAACACATCTAGATATTATTTTAAGACAAGATCTTATTGCTTTAGAAGATGTAAGAGATTTAAAATCGATTGAACTTTTAATCGACCTTCTAAAAGAAAGAGTCGGTTCACCAATTTCATATTCTAATCTGGCCCGCGATTTACAAGTTTCAGATAAAACGGTTAAGCATTGGCTTCAAATTCTAGAAAATATTTACGTTATTTTCAAATTAACACCATTTTCTAAAAACATTGCCCGATCCAATCTTAAACAACCAAAATATTATTTTTATGATATTGCCAGAGTAACGGCTTCAGACGGGGCCAAATTTGAAAATTTAATTGCCTGTTCACTTTTAAAAGAAGTTCAATTTAGAAGCGATTGCCTTGGTGAAGATTGGGAACTGGCCTATCTCTCAAAAAAAGGTGGATTGGAAATTGATTTTGCAATTACTTTTGAAAATAAACTTAAATATGCCATTGAAGTAAAATTATCTGATGCCAATATGGCCAAAAACTTTCTACCTTTTATCAGTGAACTAAAAGATGTTGAAAAAATTCAATTGGTAAAAAATCTTAAAGTTGAAAAAATGTATCCTAATGGAGTTGAAATTCGCAAGGCTTCAAAATGGCTTTGTAGTTGGTAGATCTTAAAATCTATTTAATTAACCGCAAGGTCGCACTTTAGGACATGATTAATCGTGTCGGCGTGAGATCGTTCGATTTGAGGCCCAGATGGAATTATTTTTTGAACTCAAAGAATCTAAATTCTCGTTTTAATCCAAAAACAATCACCCTTTTTTCATAAAAAAGTGCGAATCCATTAGTTTTTACCAAAAATTACTGCCCAAGTTCCACGGCGCCGTATTGACTCAGAATAAAAGGTATTCGAAGACTGGATTGTCTTTTAAAGAAGATTCGTTCTTATGTTGATTTTAAAAGATTTAAGAGAAATTTAAAGATGGCAGGAATTTCCAAAAATGAAAAGGCCCAATTTTTTAAAGATTGGGCCGATATCTTAGAATATAGTTTTCGAAACAGTTTTTGAGTCGTTCTCTAGTGATTTAGAGTCACTCTTGATGACGAATCTTGGCTCAAAACCTACTTGCAATCTTTTTTTAAACTAACTTTAAAAGTAGTACCTGGGTTGGGAACGATCGCTTGAGATAAGTTAGTTAATAATTCATCTTGTACTCTTTTAAGCTTTTGTCCTTCAAAATTAGAATTAATTGAAAGGCAATATTTATGACCACCTTCATCGCCATTGCCAGTGATCACAAATTGATCCAATGTTCTGTCAGCGATATTTTTCCCCAAAATCTTATAAAAAATATTTTCAGCATTTTGGTCATGCCTTCCTCCGTTGCTCATAAGTAATACCTCAATGCCATGATTTGCTTTAGCGCTATCTGTTGGGGTTTTGTCGTTTACACATCCAGTTTCAAATTTTCCATCAAGAGCGTAAACTTGAAAGACTGATTCATTGTTTAAGTTATAAGAAATAACAAAAGTATCATTTTCGCTTCCAACAATTTTACCGCTAAACGAAAGAAGATTTCCTTCTTTTGTTATTTCAAAAGGCGGAGAGATACGTAAAGTTGAATTTGGAAAATTTTGGGATTTTGTTATTACTTGAATAACTCCAGTAGCTTGCTCTACTTGATAAGAGCTAGAACACGCCTTATTCTGAGAAAATATTCCTGAAGACTGATTGAGATTAATTTTTTCCAAAAATTGTTGTGTTGTTACTGTTTCCGCTTTTACAGTAAATGTAAGTAAAAGAAAACCAAAAATCCCTAGTATGTTTTTCATATTGCACTCCTTTAAGTTAAAAAATTATGCCAAGTTAAAGTTGAACTTCCGCTTTTGTAATCGACTCAGGAGAGCACGATAAAGTAATTGAGTAACGATTTTCTCCTACGATGAAAGTATTTTGAGCGCTACCATTCGAGTATTTTTCAATTCTCTCTGAAACTTCTTTACTTAGTTTCGGTCGGTTATTTTCATTTTCGTTATTTGCTTCAACCATTAATTGAAATGAAGAATTTCCTTCAATCTTAGAAAAAAGAGGAACTTTTTGATCTCCAATATTCTTTAAAATACTTTTTATGTCTCCAGGACTAAATTTAAAAGTCACAAGAGCATTTAGTCGCTCACCTAGTGCCCACGAAATTGAATTTTCATCAGAGTAAATCCACCCAGAAACATCAGAGATAAAATATTTTTTATACTCAATCCAAGTATTCTCATAATCTAAGTTGCTGATAGCATATCTTTCTGTGCTTCTTAAAATGGTTGAATTGCACCCTTCTGTACGTAAACAAGTACCAGTGGGAGTGTCGACAACAATTCTTGAACGATAGCTAGATGTTCCGATTGAATGATTGACTAAATTAGAAGCTTTGATAAAAGATTTTTTATTAGTTTCAAAGACCGTGACAGAGTTCTCCTCTCTTATACTATTATAAAGACTTGAGAATAATATGTCTTTAGTTGAAAAACTGATATTGGTTTCATCTGAACCTACTATTGTTTGTTTGTTCGAGGCCATTGAGTCGAACTTTCCAACTTGTACGAAACATTTTAAATCGACTTTTGAAAGAGAAGTTACCGATTGATCACTGGCCATAACTGAATTGAGTGTAAGTAAAAGAGCAAGTAATGTTGTTTTCATAATATCCTCCAATTTGTTTTCTTAGATGAAAATTATCATGAATAGAAGATTTGGGAGGGAAGTGTATGAAGATAGTGTTCACCTGGTTGGAGGACAGGTAAAAATTATAAGGGTTAATTTTTGGTAAGTGGAAATAGCTGAACATTGAAATGATAGACAGACTCACAAGGGCCATCTGAGGCCATGGAAGCCACTTCATAGAGATTGTTTTGAATCTTTTCTTTGAGCAAATTTATTTTTTTAGAATCCACTGCAAAGGTGGTCCCAGTAATAAGACGTTTTGAAAATTCTTCCTCTTCAGTTTTTGAATCAAGTTCTTCATAGGCCTTTTTGATCATCTGTTTATGAAATTTTCTAATCACAGACTGAGACATTTTAGTAGGAAAACGCAAAAGCCTTTCTTTCTTTTGAAGTTTTCCATCCACTTCAATAAGCAGCTCTAAACGCTTTAGGTTCTCAATGGCAATTTCCACTTGGAGCTGAGTAATTTTTAGTTTTTTAGCAATCCAAGAAGGATGGCTTTCAAAGTTTTCACAAGTGGTTAAATCAAGAATGGCGATATTGTACCAATCGTTTAAGATTTCATATTTTTTTTTATCCAGCGGCCTATAACTATTTAAAAAGTCTTTGTCATTTTCACTTAGACGTTCAGAGCTATTTGTTTCTTTTCTCGTTTCCGGATAAAGGGCATTTTTAAGTTGAATGATGGCTATGTCATCTAGGTCTAAAACCTTGATAAAGTCTTTTAGTCTGACTTCGGGAAGTGGCTTTTGGCCTGTCAGTAGCGCTGAAACGTAAGAAGGAGAAAGCTCAAGATCTCTTGCAAGAGCACGCAAAGAGTAGCTTGGGTAGCTCAGTTTTTTTCTATCAAGATATATTTTTAAAATCTCATGCGCTTGTGTCTGCATATAACCTCTATTTTAAAATAAAATTTAAAATACTGTTTAGGTTTTCAGCTTTATACAACTCAGCCGTCATTATGTGATAAGCAAGGCCCACTCTAAGCTTTGAATCTTCATATTTGAGATCAAATCTTTCGTAGTTTAAAGTTCCATCAGGTTCACAGAGAAATTCAATTGGAAGAGTTGTAATTTTCTCAAAATCAGAGCGTATTTGCTCTTGTGATTTTTTAAGAGTCTTATCCTTGATCAATTTAAAGTATTGCTTTAAAAGGAGCTGCTTAAGTTGCACGAGGACGGCATCACCACCTCCACCAATAACAGTCGCTCCTCCGGCTAATAAGTAAGTGCGATCGCTTTGACGACGATCAATTTTAGAAAATTTGTTTTTAACGAAATCAACAGGGATAGGTGTGTCTTCATCTGTTTGAGCAACAAAGGAGATGACAGATGAGAGCTCGTAATTTTCATCCTCATATCCTAAAGCGCCCATGGCCTCATGAAGTGTCCACGGAGTCAGCGGAACAGGTTTTTTTTGTAATAACTCGAGACCAGGAATATTGATAACAACCATTTTATTTTTGACGATATATATACCAGTAAATCTCACGCCTCCAGATCCCATTAAAAAGCCTTCCTCCATGAATCTCCATTGAACTTCATCCAACTCACTTAAGAGTTTTTCTAGGTCCAATTTTCCTATCTTGATGATTCCACGATCGAGAAGAGTTTCAACAAACTGTTTTGACATTGGTCCAAAGACCTCGCCCGCTGTGCCTCTAATATTTTTTGCCAACGCAGTGGCCGTAAATGAGAGGGCAAAAAGTAGAATAAGCAATCGTTTCATGTTGTACTCGAGGTAATGAGAATATTGATTTTATTATAAGAAAAATTTAGCGAAGATTTTGGAGGTATAGAACTATTACATGGGAAAAAAGGAAGTTGTCTAAATTCTGTACGATTTTTCGATTTTAAAAAACTGTATTTCTGACTAATGATTTTAATCCAGGTTTTGTTTCGCTGGCCTTTGTCTTAACAATCAAACTGCGAGCTTCAAGTCCTTAATTTCCTGCTTATATCTCCACGCGGTAGTTTCACTAACATTATAACTTGAAGCTACTGAAAACAATGTGCAATATTCTCGATAATACTGAAGCATTAAAAGAATCTGATCTTCAATAATTAGCTTTGGTGGTCTTCCACCAGCAATAAACTTTTCATTCTCAAAATTTCGAATAACTTGAACCATTTCTTTAAAAACAAATGGCCTTACAGTAGAGGGTTATGAAAGAGGCCTAATTTATGGTTACGTTTTTACTGATCAAACTCGATGCGCCAATCCATCTACCCGATAACTAACATTATCGGGTAGACGGTTTTCAGGTTTTTTATATAGAAATACAAGTTTCAGATCGCCCATTTATTGTAATC
>JAURXW010000060.1 GCA_030654205.1 Bacteriovorax sp. | reverse complement strand
TATTACCCAAAACCTTGTTTGTCGCATTAGTAATCTTAGACATCATATCGCGGTAGATGCCATCAGCGTTGCTCATAGCGTTTGAAACCGTGTCTTTTAGAGCAATCGCAGGTAAAATTGTGCTTAATTTTGCTTCAGTTACTTCTCCACTACTAGCTGCTTTTAAAACATTAATGAAAAGAGTCTGATCATTTCCAATCATTTCAACCCATTTTTTGTCACGAGAAAAAATTCGTCCTGATTCATCATAGGCCTTATTGATACAAAGAACTTCGGCCATGGCCTTAAGTGAGTACATTTTAATCGCATTACTCGGAGTAAAAAAGCTAGTGCGATTTATTTCAGATTTAAGAGTTGCCAATAACTCTGTAGCAGTTTTAGTTAAATTACTTGCAAGGGCCAAGTCCTTATCAAAACTTCTTAAACTTGATTGAATCATTGCTGAAGACTTTTGAACTCCTTCTGCTCTATGCGGATTAGTAAACATAACAACTCTTTTTTCCCAAAGAAGTTTTTGAGCATCTTTAGAAGAACCGAGAGTTAAGACATTTTTAAGACCTGAATTTGTTTCGTCGATGAAAACGAATGCTGAAGATTTAGATTTCCCAATAAATGAATTAAGCGATTTAATATTAACACCACTTTCATTATCAACAACTAGCAGTACTTTTCCTGAAAGCCCAAGACTTAGAGTTCCTGCATTTAAACTCGCAAGACTTAAATCAAGAACTGAAACTTTATCTGTTCCACCAGCTAAGCTTAAAGCGTCTAAGAGTTGTTTTAGGTTTTTATCAGAGTTTGCTATAATAACTGGGGCAAGTCCCTTATCAGCGAACTGAGCTTTTGCCATTGCCATCATATCTGTACTTAAAACTCCTAGCGTGACTCCATTTTGTGAAATGGTCGCTGAAAAAGAAAGATCACGGTAAATATCAGCATCACTTGTTACTAATACTTCAGCATCAGATAATTGAGCACTAGCTTGAATTGATTCTAATTTAGTAAATTCTTTTGTAACAATTCCTGATTGCGAATTAACGTTTACTTGAACTTGCATAATTCCAGCGTATGGACGTTTAGAATTATTTGAAATTGAAACACTTAATTTATTAGCAACACCTTTAAGAAGTTGAGATCCTAAAGAAAGACCAGAAAGGGCCATCGGATAAGCAACTTTAACCGATTTTTGGTCAGAAGATTTTAAGATTCCACTTCCGATTGAATCAAAGTGAATGGCCTCGACAACATCTTCGCTGGTTAATTTTGAAATTACCTTAAGTGAAGTTTTGGCAGTTGAGCCAATGCTAGAGTTATTTGCAATTTGTGAAAGACCTGCTCCCTTAATTACGACTAAGCTTCTTGCAGGAATTTCATTAATTTTTACAACAGCTCCATTATCTAACTGCACTGATACATTTTGAGCAGACTTTGCTCCAAAATTTTGTAATGTAATAGAATGAAGTGTTGTTTCTCCCGGTTGAAAAACTCCATCAAGCTTAGCAACACCATTAATACCACCATCAAGCATTTCAGAACTTACGAAAGCTAAGATCGCATTATTTTTATAAACATTTGTAACTTCTCCAATTCGTTTTTGGCGGTAAAGTTCAGTTTGGGCTGCAATATTGGCGTTAAAAACTTCTAACTCGACACGCTTAAAATTAGCACTTCTAATTTCTTCAAAACGATTATTATAAGCAGATAGCTCAGAGGCCTTATAAGTCGATTTAAATTCTCCTGACGAACGATTTGGAGCTGAATCATATTGATCAAAGGCAATTCTGAAAGCTGCATTTTTAGCAATTGGGTATTCACGAGTATAAGCTAATTTATCGCCATCTCTTCTTCCACTTTCGTAATAATCTGGATAATCGCGATTATTTGCATCTCTATATGAATTTGCATATGCACTATCATAAACGGCATTATAGTCTCCATCGATACGACGAAGATATTCATAACGAGTGTATTGACGATATTGATCTAGGTATCCATCTGTGTAAGCGATTTTTACAATTTCACGATTGTTGTAAACATTAGGATCAAAATTAGGACCGTTAAAATCTCCTGGATAACTAGGAGATCTTCTACTGAAAGATCCAGCAAAAGGACCATTAATTAAAACTTTATTTAACTCACCTGATTCAAACTTTTGAACAGTTTCGTTTTCACCTTTATTATTTCCATCGATAGATCCAGTTTCTACAGCTCGTGCTAATCCAGCTTTTTTTCCTTGCTCGATTCCAACATTTGCAGCATTACTAGCATCTCCTCTTTTTATTCCGGCAACTTCACCTTCACGTCTGGCCGCACTTTGATTACCACTGATTGTTCCTTCATTTGTTCCATCGCGAAGTCCATCACTTTTTGCTCTGGCAGAGCCATCGCGATCCCCTTGATCCGCTCCACGGCGATAATCGCGGTCATGCCCATCACTTGTCCCCTGATTAAAACCATCACTTTGTCCATCTCTTGAACCAATATCTTGACCTAATTTGCGCGATAACGATGCACCATCGCTTGATCCATCACTAAATCCTGCACGGGCCCCTTGAGAATTTACATATTGAATAGTTTTTATTAAATCATCTCGGTATGAATCGCGGTCTCTAGCAATAGATTGCAATCGCTCCATCGCTATTTGATAATTTCGATTAGCAATATCATAGTCGTGATTAATTTGATCTAGCCTTACATTTACAGGCCCTAGATCAATTTTACTGGCCCCATACTGTCTTGATAAATCAGCAGCAAGAGCATCTTGTTCATTAATTTTATTTTGAATGTTGGTAATTTGGTCTTTATTAATTTCGGGAGCTTTATTAAGTTCGGCCAATTTTGACAACAAACTAATTTTTTCATTTTTAGTTCCATCAATTCGCTGTTGCAAATCACTCATATGAGCGAGGATATTATCCCGCTGCTGAGTTAAGCTTCTAGCTTGGTTGCCAAGTTGAGCTCTGATTTGATCGACTCTGGCAACTTCTACTTTAGCATCTTGGGCCCTTCTCGAAAAATCTCTCAATTGCGAATCGTCTTCTAATCGAAAATTTTGCTGACCGACGTAGCCTGGTATTTCACCAGCAATAACAAGCGAGAATTGAGAAAAGATAGCGAGCAAGAAGGACAGAACAAAGAACATGTGTTTTGAAAACTGCATAAAACTCCTCTCCCAATTCGTCACCAAAATACCAACACAAAATTTATAAAGGCAGAATGGCCCTTTTTTAATAAAAAAGAGTGCCACTTTGTCTCCAAAAATCATCCGTTATTTTGGTGGAGTGTAATTAAATAAATCTATAGCAAATGAAATGCCAAAAAAATTAAATGAGACAATATTGAAGGAGTATACCAAGACTTAAAAATGTTTGAGATTTTATGAAAATTTTACAGACATAGTTCTTTGATTAAAACATTCTTTAAGATCGTGTTAGTTCTTAAATAATTAAATCAGCTAAGGAGAAATAGATGAAGATTATATTTTTAATACTTTCATTTTCAATGTTACAAACAAGTTACGCAAACTCAGACACCACATTTAGCTGTAATAAAAAAAGCAACTCGAACAAACTTAGATGCTCTGACGGACTTGCAGTAAATTTTCCTATTCAGTATGTAAGCCCGGTCTTTGAAGATGAAACGACTTTTTCATTTAACTGCAAAGCTTTAGGACGCACAGGCGTAGATGTTCAGGCGGTATGTAATATCAACTTAACGACAACAGACTCTAAGGAATATTTCTATAAAGATGTTTCTGTTGTGATTACAATTTTAAAATAGTTTTTTAACTTATTGGTCTTTGACTTTTTGTATACTCACCAAAATGAATTATATTAATTGCTTTTTTCTCAAGCTGGGCCATGCCTTTTTTATATAATTCATAATCTGTCCACTCAATATCTAAGTGAAATGAATACTCGTAAGGCTTCCCAATAATTGGGACTGATTGAAGTTTAGTCATATTGAGCCCATAATCGGCAATCGTACTCAAAATAGAATTTAAACTTCCAGGAATATGTGAAATTTC
>JAURXW010000043.1 GCA_030654205.1 Bacteriovorax sp. | reverse complement strand
GCTCCTGTTCCATAAGTCATGAGTACATAATCAGCAATCCATACAGGTACTAAATTATTATTGGCAGGGTTAATTGCATACGAACCTGTGAAAACTCCTGACTTATCTTTATTGAGTTCAGTTCTTTCTAGATCATTTTTTGCCTTACAGGCATCTTGGTATTTGGCGATTTCAACAAGGTGCTCACTCGTTGTGATTTTACTGACCAGAGGATGTTCTGGCGAGATAACCATATAGGTTGCACCGAAAAGAGTATCTGGACGAGTTGTAAAAACTTCGATTGATTCACTCAATCCATCAACTTTAAAAGTAATAGTCGCGCCTTCAGATTTTCCAATCCAGTTGCGTTGCATTTCTTTGATACTATCCGGCCAGTCGACATCATCAATATCAACCAAAAGTCTTTCCGCGTATTCCGTAATCCTTAGCATCCACTGATTCATTTTCTTTTGAATTACAGGATGTCCACCAACTTCAGATTTGCCATCGACTACTTCTTCGTTAGCAAGAACAGTTTTTAAGTTAGGGCACCAGTTAACGTTTATATGATCCTCATAGGCCAAGCCTTTATTGTAAAGCTGAACAAAAATCCATTGAGTCCATTTATAATAATCAACATTGGAGGTTGCGATTTCTCTATCCCAGTCATACGAAAATCCAAGAGATTTCAATTGACGAGTAAAAGTTGCAATATTTTTTTTAGTAGTGATATCTGGATGAGTTCCTGTTTTCATCGCGTAGTTTTCGGCCGGCAAACCAAATGAATCCCATCCCATTGGATGAAGTACATTGAAGCCCAACATTCTTTTATAGCGAGACATAATATCAGTTGCCGTATATCCCTCAGGGTGACCGACATGGAGACCATCGCCAGAAGGAAATGGGAACATATCCAAGGCATAATATTTTGGTTTTTGAGTTCCGGTTTTACTTGGGGTCTCAGTTTTGAAAGTTTTATTTTCTTCCCAATACTTTTGCCACTTTTTTTCAATTTCTTTGAAGTTATACTCAGTTTTATTTTCTGAATCAGACATGATGATATCCTTGGTAAATGAACCCGTAAGTTTGTCTTTTGGAAGTCAAAAGTCTAACACTAGGAATTCTTTTTATAAAGTGTATAATGATAAATGTAACCCACGTTTGAGAGAATATTTATGAGTGAAAAAATAATTGTTTATCCCATTAGCGCCAATCCGCCCACTTGGGGCCATGCCGATATTATGATGAGAGCTGCTACTCATTTTGACAAAATTATTTGGGTCGCGGCGACTAATCCCAAAAAAACCTATATGTTTACTCTGGAAGAGCGCTTGGAGATGATGCAAGCCTATGTAGATTATTATAAGTTAAAAAATGTAGAAATTTGTTCACATGAAGGAACAATTGCTCGTTTTGCAGAAGAAAAAAAGGCTAATTTTTTATTGCGTGGACTTAGAAATTCATCTGATTATCAAATGGAGCTAGAACTCTCAGTTGGTAATCGAGGAATCAATAAAGAATTAGAAACGATTTGTCTTTTTGCTAAACCGCATTTTGCCACAATTTCATCTACCCTTATCAGAGAGCTTGCCGTACTTAACGAGAGAATTGATCAATATGTAATGCCTTCAATTGCAAAAAAAATTCTTCACAAACTTCATGGAGATAAGGCCATTACATGAGAACACTTATAATTCTTGGTCACCCAGATAAAAAATCTTTTTGTTCTGCACTTGCTGATGCTTATGAAGCTGGTGCTAAAGAAAAAGGTGGAGATGTTCAAAGAATTAATTTAATTGATTTAAAATTCGATCCTATTTTAAGAAATGGCTATCGTCGTATTCAAGAGTTAGAGCCGGACTTAATAGAGGCTCAGCGTCTAATTAAATGGGCCAATCATTTAGTTTTTGTTTTTCCCGTTTGGTGGTCGGCTCCTCCGGCATTGATGAAGGGATTTATTGATAGAGTCTTTTTGCCAGGGTTCGCATTTAAATATCGCGAAAACAGTTCAATGTGGGATAAGTGCTTAAGAGGAAGAAGTTCGCGATTAATTATTACCAGTGATGCTCCTGTCGCTTGGTTGTATTTAGCTTATTTTCATCCAGCAGTTAATATGATGAAAAAAGCGATATTAGAATTTTGTGGAATTAGTCCGGTTTCTATTACGAGTTTTGGTTCGATTAAAAACGCTAATGAAAATAAAAGAAAAGTGTTATTGGACAAGTCCTACCGAGATGGGCTTCAAGATAATTGATAATTTTTTTAATTTGTTATTTGAGCAATCACATGGCCTGCGGCCATAAAGCCAAAAACTCCGGTAATATGAGTGATGGACCCCATCCCAGTTTCACAATCTAATTTAAGATTTGTTTCATTATCAGCTGTTGAACAAAGACCTCCATCACTTGTTGGAAATACCGGTTCTTCTGAAGAATAGACACATGCAATATTAAAAACTTGTTTTTTGCTGCGGCTAAAACTGGCCCCAGATGGAAAAGAAAATTCCTGACGCAATCTTTTTCGCAAAGTAAATATAAGGGAGTCGTTACAAACTTGACCCAAATCATCAACCTTGATCATCGCAGGATTTTTTTTTCCGGCAGCACCACCTGCAATAATTAAGGGCAAATTTCTCTGTTGGCACATGGAAGCGAGAACACATTTATTTTGCAAACTATCGATAGCATCTATAACGTAATCATATTTTTGATCGAGTATCATCTCTGCCGAATTGGTGGTAAAAAAATCTTCGATTGCTCGCACTTTACACTGAGGATTAATCATCAACAAGCGTTCAGAGATGGCCTTGACTTTCATCATTCCAAACATATTTTCATGTGCATGAATTTGGCGATTGGTATTAGTAATG
>JAURXW010000041.1 GCA_030654205.1 Bacteriovorax sp. | reverse complement strand
ATTCTGATACTTCTGCTCTCAAGATTTTTCTACAGAGGATTATTCTAAATTGATAAAAATATTAGAAACTAAGCTTGAAAATTTATATCTCTCTACACGGAATTTTTTTATTTTCGTAGGTGAAATATTTGCTCTTTTTTTTGAAACACTAAAATGCTCTGTAACTGGTCCATTTTATTTCTCTAGATTAATGGAACAAATCAACCATATTGGTTATGGATCAACCTCAATTACTGTCGTTATAGGACTTACAATGGGTCTTGTCATGACTCTTAATTTTGGTTACGGACTTGCAAAATTCGGTGGAACACTTTATGTTCCTGCAGTTGTTTCTCTTTCACTTGCCCGTGAAATGGCTCCGCTGTTTACATCATTACTAGTTGCCGGACGAGTTGGATCGGGAATCGCTGCTGAACTTGGTGCAATGAACGTTACTCAACAAGTAGATGCAATTAGAGCACTGGGAACTTCTCCGGTTAGGGTATTAGTTGTTCCTCGTTTTTGGTCACTAGTTATTTCACTTCCACTTTTATCAGCACTTTCATTTGCTGTTGGTATCTTGGGTGGAATGCTTGTATGTAAAACGGAATTTGATATCGTTCCTGGTTTTTATCTTTATAAAGTTTTTTCAACAGTTAAATTTTACGACTATATGTCTGGTCTAATTAAATCAGCAGTATTTGCGGGAATTATAACGATCTTTGCATGTTACAAAGGACTTCAGACAAAAGATGGAACCAAAGGTGTAGGGTTAACAACGACCTGGGTTGTTGTTACTGCCTCAATTCTTATTTTAGTTACTGATTTTTTTATCAGCAAAATTTTCTTGGTCATTTGGTAAATCATGAATGAAGTAATTTTAGAATTAAAAGATATTCATAAATCCTTTGGAAAAAACAATATCCACCGCGGTATTAATTTAACTCTTCATAAAGGTGAAAGCTTGGGCTTATTGGGAGGCTCTGGTACAGGGAAGTCAGTATTACTCAGATCAGTTATTGGACTTGAAAGAATTGATAAAGGTGAAATACTTTTTTCAGGTGAGAGAATTGATAATCTCTCTGAAAACTTACTTACGCCATACAGAATTAAAATTTCCTATTCATTTCAAAGTGGAGCACTTTTTGACTCAATTAATGTTTTTGAAAATATCGCCTACCCACTTTTTGAACACACCAAATTTAGTTATAACCAAATTCGAGATAAAGTAGCCGAGATGCTTAAATTAATAGATCTTGAAGGCAAAGAAGAACTCATGCCTTCTGATCTGTCGGGCGGGATGCAAAAACGCGTTGGAATGGCCAGAGCAATGATCTTAAATCCTGAAATCATTTTATACGATGAACCTACGGCCGGACTCGATCCGGCCAACACTTTAAACGTCATTTCTCTCATGCAAAAGCTTAAACAAAAAGGTCTAGCTTCTATATTTGTCACACATGATATTCCTTCAGCAATTATGCTTTGTGATCGAATAGTTGTTTTACACGAAGGAAAAATTGCTTTTAACGATACACCTCAAAAATTTCAAGCCTCAGAAGACCCAATCGTCAAAAAATTTATTACAAGCGCTAAGGATTAACACCATGATAAAACCAAATGATAAAAAAAATTATCTTATTTCTGGAATTTTTATTTCCATCCTTCTTAGTATTAGCTGTGTAACTATTTTTATGCTCAACAAAGAAAATCCGCTTTTTTCTAGAAGAGTTTATATAAAAACTGAAGTAAAAAATGCACAAAACCTAAAAGAAGGAGCAGCACTTCAATTAAAAGGAATTAAGATTGGAAGTGTTTCCACTATACAATTCAAGGATGTGAATACATTAATTGTCACATTAGGTGTTAATGCTAACTATGTAGAGTGGGTAAAGACAGATGCTTCGATGACTTTCAAAACTCAAGGAGTTTTAGGAGATAAATTTCTAGAAATTAATGGGGGTACCGACGCTGCTCCGTCAGTTAAGGAAGGTGACTTTCTAGTTACAAACGAAAGTAATCAATTTGAACATATCATTACAAAAAGTGAAGACTTGATGGTTGCTGCTGGAAGCATACTCACAAAATTTGATAAAATTCTTTCATCTGTTGAAAATAATCGACTTGAGAAAATACTCGTAAATCTTGAAAGTTTAACCGCTAATACAAATAAAGTTATGAGTAATTTAAATGATAAAAACATTACTCAATCTGTTGCCAACTTTAAACAATCTTCGGAATCCATGAGCAAGATAACTAGACAAATTGAAGCTGGACCAGGAACTCTTCATGCTTTGATTTATGATCAAGGACTTCATGAAGACCTAAGAACGCTTGTTGGTGGAGCCAATCGCAACAAAGTACTTAAATATTTTATTCGCGAATCAATTAAAAAAGGTGAATAACAATTAGGGGGCCAACATCTGATCTTCGAATGCTGCCAAAGCTGCTTTTGCCCCTTCTCCCATTGCTATAATAATTTGCTTATAAGGTACCGTTGTCACATCTCCGGCCGCATAAATTCCTTTTGCAGAGGTTCGTCCTTTGTTGTCGATAACTATTTCACCAAACTTAGTTGTCTCTACAATATCTTTAATAAAGGCACTATTAGGTAAAAGTCCTATTTGAACAAATATTCCATCGAGATCAATTTTAACAATTTCTTTTGTTTTTCTATTTTCATACTCAAGCGATATAACTTTTTGCCCATCACCAATAACTTGCGAAGTGCGAGCTTCAGTAATAATTGAAACATTTGAAAGTGATTTTAATTTATCAACCAACACTTGATCTGCTTTTAATTGATCCATATATTCAAAAAGCACTACCTCTTTTACAATTCCAGCTAAATCAATTGCCGCTTCAACTCCAGAATTGCCCCCACCAACAACAGCAATTCTTTTACCTTTATAATAAGGCCCATCACAATGCGGGCAAAAAGCAACACCTCGTCCGATATATTCTTTTTCACCGGGAATTCCCAACTCTCTCCATTTAGCACCCGTAGTGACAATAATAGATTTGGCAGACAAATACTCACTACCCTCAAGCTCAATACGCTTAATTTTTCCTTCAATAACTTTTTTGACTCGACGGTGCTCAAATACCGCTATTGGATACTCTGCTATATGCTGATTGAGTTGGGCAACGAGCATAGGTCCCTCGGTATATTTGACTCCAATTAGATTTTCTATTCCTTTGGTGTCTTGTACCTGTCCTCCTATTCTCTCCGCTAAAATTGCCGTTTTTAGGCCTTTCCGA
>JAURXW010000033.1 GCA_030654205.1 Bacteriovorax sp. | reverse complement strand
TTCCTTTGTCGGCCTTTTCAAGAACATCGTAATATTTTTTTCTATCGTTCTTCAAAATAATGACTAATGGATAACCATTTTGCATAAGAAGAACATTCATTGCAAGTCTTGCTGTTCTTCCATTTCCATCGAAGAAAGGGTGGATATGAGCAATCCTGTGATGAAAAGTTGCTGCAAGCTCAATGGGATGAATATGCTTAATATTTTTTTGCACCCATTTAATCAACTCACCCATAAGAATAGGAACATCAATAGAATCAGGAGGTCGATGCTTTGAACCAGAAATCATCACCGAACCTGTTCGATAATTGCCAGCAATGGAAGAATTACTCTCTTTCACAATAAGTTGCTGAAGAGATCGAATGAGTCGCTCAGATATCGTATGCCTCTTTTCGTGCTCAATAAGTTCATATAAAAACTGAATCGCCTCAAAATGATTTTTAGCCTCAAGGTGATCTTTGAGCGATTTCCCTTTGACTGTCATTCCTTCGCCAATAACAAGATAGGTTTCTTTAAGAGTGAGTCTATTTCCCTCAATTGCGTTTGAATTATAAGTCATCTCTACAGCAAACTGTTCTTTTAATTTTGAAACGACAGCGGGAGAAAGAGGACGATGGGTATTAAGAATTTCTAATTTTTTATCTATTCTTTCAAAAAGGGGCTGGGTTTGATTTTTAGTCATATGATCTCTTAATACGGTATATGATGATATTGTCACTATACCATATTAAGGACTTTTTGTACAAAAAAATCTCATTTCTGAAGAGTGTTTATCTAATATGTAGAAATCATGTAAGGGCCAAGAATAATGCCATTAATGAGTCTGGCGAGATTGGATAATCCTTGTGAGTGATGTCCGTTCGTCGTCGATAGCACAGGTGTGATCACCTCCAACCGCGATCATTTTTGGTGCTTTAATAAAGGATAAATGTTGCAATTCTTTATTCGCAAAAATATCGAACTCGATCTCGCCTCCCGGCCCTATCAATTAAGCTCGAACGTGGAATATGACACGCAATCCTCCGCTAGCAGTATCGACTCATCAAAAAATACTACTTGAGAGATTAAACTAATAATAATTCCTTATCTAATACATTCTAATTAACGAAATATGACAATGATGTCTATGCAACTTTCAAGAGGAACAAAATGAAGTTTTCAGTATTATTAATTTTTACCATGATGACATTTTCGGTAACGAGTCATGCCGCAGTCAATGAAGAAAGCACAATTAAAAAAAGCGTTGATGCAGCACAGACTCAAATGCCTTCACTACTTGGAATTTTACCCTTTGCTGAAATTGAATTCTCAGCGGCTAAAGTAGGAGATCAGTCCAATACTATCACTGGATTCACTGCTGGTGTGGAATACACCGTACTAAAAAAAGATTCTTGGTCTTCAAATTCTAAACTAAGCCTAAAAAATTTTTCAATAGAAAATAGCAATCTTTTTTATACCAATAAAATTGAAACAGTTGCATTCCTATTAGGACAAACGCTTAACTTTAATACGAATTTTTTAGGTTATAATCTTCAACCATTTTCCGCAGTTGAATTAGGCTACGGTAGCTCCGAAGCAAAAGCATCTTATAATTTTTCGAGTAGTTTTGAAGGAAAGTCTGCGCGTGAAGGCGCTGTGATGGCAGAAGCTTCAGTGGGAGTACGTGCTTATTTAGCGAGTAATTTTGTTCCATATATAGTGGGAGGTTATCGCTACTATGAACTAAAGGCCATGAAGCCTTCAGGTGATGAATATTTAGAAGTTCCAACTAAGGCCGATTTTACAGGTGCCTATGGAGCTTTGGGTGTTGGATATCAATTTTAAGTAATTAGTATTTGCCAAAATATTAGAGGCAATTATGTCTCTAAAAAAACGGAGACAAAAATGATTAAATTATTAATGGGCCCAATTTTATTATTATCAATTTCGGGATTTGCAATTGCTGATGAGTTTCAGTTAGGTGGCATCCAAAGAACTTTTAACGGTGTTAAGTTTTCTTTAAAGGCCGATTGGGATACCGCTATCGGCGAATGTGCCCTTAGAGGATATAAATATGGAGCTTCGGACTATTATTCTTACGGAGATCAAAATTCGTCAGTGGCGTTCTTGAATAAAAATGGAACTGTTAAAGAATTGATTACAGTTGATACTAATGTAAGTTACTCGATTTTGAGTGGAGTTAATTGCCACTAATATTTCGACAAAGATCTTGAAAATATTTTTAAATCGGCCCAGATATAAAATCTGGGCCTAATTTAAAAATTCTTATAACGAGTATGATTCAACTAGTTTTGAAATTGCCATATTAGAAGCTTTTTCACCTAGTGTAGAAAGTTTTTCTATTTTCGACATTTTGTCAGAAAGATCTTCTGATTTTTCTGTTACTTCGCCAGAAACATTTTGGCTTCTCCAGACGGGGTCATTTGAAGTTACATCGTAAACTTCTAAACTAGCACTTCCTGAAAAAGCAAAACTTCCACCACCGAAAGCATGGCCAAGAGAAAATCTGCTTTGTTCAATATTATTCATAATGTTAACTTCAGCAAGAGCATCTACTCCTAGATCTTTTGCTAATTTTGCACGTTCCTCAAGAGTTAATTTGCGAAAAGCGGCCATGTCTAATAATCCATCTGGATATATTGATTCATAGCTTGGACCAACCATAGTTACAGATCTCATTCCAGTCATTGTGCCTGCTACTCTTTCTTTGTAAGCAGGATTAGCAATAACTGTGTTTATTGGAAGGACTTGCCACTTAGTCTTTTTTTCAATTTGAGCTGAAAAATTGTTAGCAACTTTTAAACCCATTTTTTTTAATACTGCTGCTTCCTTATCCAATCCTTGATTCATTGATGATAAGGCCCCAATCCCTAAATTATCAGCTGGTTTTTGCTGATGAATTTCGAATGCCACGATGGCAACTTTGTGAATTCCTTGTGCACGTTTTGCATCGAATTGATGAGTAAGCGATGAACATGCCACTAGGTTTAAAAGCGAGAGTGAAAATAAAATCGTTTTGATTTTCATAAAGAATAACTCCTGTTGTACTATTGTTGATATTATTTATATCTATAATAGTACTGTAAAGTTTATTATTAAAAACTCTCAGGAGGTATTTTTTAATGAGTCGTTAGTGGCTAAATATCCAATTGATCTTTAATTTCTTCCTTCATTTCTAAGAACTTAACAGCTAAATCAAAAGTCGAATTACTCGATAACAACTCATCAACATAGCCATTGGCCATATTCATTGTAAAATATAAAGCTTGAAATTTCTCCAGAGTTTTAACTGAAATATCGCCGCGGGCATCAGCAATGGCAAAGAGTTGTCCGGCCGCTATTTTGGTAGGTAATAAATTTTTTTTAAAATCTTCAAAGGGTAAAATAGTTTCCAAAGTTTTAGTCAAGAGGATGACTTGGTTGGCAAAATTGGCAGCATAGTACTTACTAACCGGAAGTCCTCTGGTATTTGGATCGAAGCCATTTTCAGAATGAAAAATTTTAACTCCTAAAATTCTCATTTTTGCACCGCTTCGGTGTCTGAATTCAATTCTGTGATTTACTTCTTTGATCGTTACTACATATTGAGGATCTATACCTGGAGCATAAATTGTTCCTCTGACTTCATCATCAACGAGAACTTCCAGCATTGAATCATCAGCGATACCTTCGGCGGAAATAACTAAATGATCGATGTAGTATGATTTGGACAAATTAAGAAAATAACTCTGGCCTTGATTTAAAATGACAGGATTTTGTAGACCCTCTTCAGTGATTATATTTTCTAAGGCAAAAATTTCAAAACTAATAAAACAAAAAAAACATAACAGATATTTTTTCATACAAACTCCCAATATTAATGATTCTATTATTTATAATCAATTATGATTTAAATGCTTATTTCAATAAACTCTCGGCCTAAAAAAGATATTGAGAAGAAAATCAGGTAGAATTTACACTGCTTGATGGCCAGGATTGACGGATTGTCACAGACTGTTTTAATTTCAAAATTAAACATTTTGGAGATACTATGCAATTCATTCCATTTAAAAAAATAATTATTGGTGCGACTTTTCTTATTGCTGGATCGGCTTTTTCCGACGAAACACATCCAATTTATCGAAGCTATTCGGGCAATGATTATTTGTTTTCGACAAATCCAACTGAAGGACCAAAGGCCGGGTATTTTCCTGATGAAGCAAGATTTAGGCTTTTTGAAGCCAATACTCCTGGAACTTCTCCGCTTTATCGCTGTTTAATTAAAGCAAAAGGCAATAGTCATTTTTTAAGTACCGAGCCAACCTGTGAAGGTCAAAGACTAGAAGGTTCATTAGGAAATGTCTCGAATACACCAGGCGCAAATTTGGTGGGCCTTGTTCGTTATGTAAATGTAAAAACCAATAATCACATAATGCTTATTGCTGGTAATGAAGAGTTAAATTTTAAGAGTTGGAAGCGCGAAGGAATCCAAGGCTACGTTGTTGCTGAGACATTACCTAAGGTCACACAAACTCGCGATGATGGGAAAAAATATTTTAGTTTTTTTGCAGGAGCAATGGATGGAGTAGGAAATCAAGATTATATTCCTGAGTTGGCGAAGGTTAGTAATCTCATCTTTATAAAATCAAAAAATTTCGAACAAAAATTAATCGAATGTGAGCAACTTGGAGTAAAAGCAACAGTAACTTTTGACTGGCTTTTTTTCGATGATGGATTTCACTTAAAAGAAGATTATGCCGAAGCTTTTAAAAGTGTCGAACCTATTATTCGCCGCCATCTTTCTACGATTGCTGCTTTTTATGGCCAGGATGAACCTTACACAAATGGATTGAATGCCAAGCTAAGTGTGGCCGAAATATACAATGCTCAAGAAACAATGGGCCGCTTTTTAAAATCAAAGTTTCCTGATATGCCAATCGGTGTAATTTTAACAACAGCTGAGTTGCGGGACAGTCGTCCACTTTTTCCAAGCTTTGATTGGTTTGGTTTTGATTGTTACTCTGCCTCGATGAAATGTGAAGGCTATAGTGTTGATTGGTATTATGAGCATTTGAATACTATGCTTACTGCAATGACTAATACCGATCATAAACCGCGATACTTAATTTCTGTTCCTCAGGCCGGTCACCCGGTAAGAGACAGATCTGGAGAGCGAGATATTATGGCCCAGGTCCCGCCATACCGCCAAATTGTAAAAAGATACTCTAACGTGAAAATGGTAATGCCATTTATTTGGCAAACATTTAATGACGGTAATTCAAATTGGATTGGCGCAAGAGAGATGCCGGTTGTAAGATCTGCTTACGAATTATTTTATTCAGATTTTATGGCAGGAACATTATAAATTACATGGAGTTTTTTATGCGTTTATTAGTAAGCATTTTCTTTTTACTTAGTACTTCAGCTTTTGCTGCCTCAAATACTTACGATTTAAAAATGAATTTGATGTTAAATGGAAAACATGTTTCTTCTCCCCGAATAATTGTTCGAGCAGGAGAAAGAGCGACAATTACTCAAAAACAAGGTGATGAAGAAAGCTATATTGATGTAATTGCCACTGAAAGTACTTCTCAAAATAAAGGAATTATGATGAATTTTACCATTGGTAAAATTGACAAAGATGGCACTAAGACAATCATCGCCTCTCCGGGAATTCTTGCTAAAGAAAATGCAGAGTCTAATATTACAATCAATCAGGATACTTCTGTTAATCCTGAGCTTTCACTAACGGTTATCGCTAAAAGAAAAAAACTATAGTTTTGGTTTAAATGGTCTGAAATTAATTCATTCTTAACTGAAATCTAATACATAATCTTAAAATTTTAAGCTATAAGCTCTCCATAAGTTAACTTACCTTGTGGAGATATTATGAAGTCATTATTAATTCTAATTGCCCTTTCAACCATTTCCCTAGCAGCTGTTGCCGGTCCAGAAGACACCAGAAATCAAAGTTGTTTTACTGCAACTACGAAAGTTCCAAGTTCACTTCCTCAGGTTTATTGCTTAGACTCAGTTTTATTAACTGCAAAAAATACAATACTTGGTACTTACGGAACATATTCTAATACTCCTGCCACTTTAACGGTAAAATCAATCACTGCCGTTGGTTTAAATTCAATTAAGTTTGTCGCTGAAGCTAAGATTTTAGACGGTTGGGATGCTGGATGTTACCAAGGTGAAGTTGCATTTCTTCGTATTTCTGGAATAACAGAAATGGGTGAAAGTACTGAAGTTAGCGCTAAAGACTTAAGTCTTTCAGTGGCCTATACTTCAACAAACGATACATGTCATTCTGAGCCAATTGAAGAAACTTTTGTATACTCACTAATTAAATAATTTCACTAAGGCCTCTTGCTTTAAAAAACTAAGCAAGAGGTCTTAGATTAAATTTGTTCTAATAAGTTTAATCGCCATTGCCAAAAGAATCGTTCCGAAAAATTTTCTTAGAATTACACTTCCGGTTATACCGAGTTTTTTATTAATAAAATCAGACGATTTTAAAACTAAATAAACCACCACTAAATTAAGTAAGATACCAAAAATAATATTTACTCGAGCGTAGACAGCATTCAGTGAAATCAAGGTTGTCATTGAGCCGGCCCCTGCAATTAAGGGAAAGGCCAGAGGAACGATAGGGGATGTTTGTCCATCTTGATGATCATGTTTAAAAATAACAATATCTAAAACCATTTCAAGTCCTAATAAAAACATGATCAGACCACCAGCAATGGCAAATGACTGAACATCAACTCCGAATAATTTTAAAATGGATTCCCCGATAAAAAGGAAGGAAAAAAGTAAAACTCCCGAAATCAGGGTAATTTTAAAGCTATCAATTTGCTGATATTTTTTTTTCAAATCAATAATAAAGGGAATTGAGCCCAATATATCGATAACTGAAAACAAAATGAGTGTGACCGAAAAAATTTCTTTGAAAATAAGATTGTTTAAAAAATTCATAATTCTATTGTAACCATAAATCTTAGTAATTTGGACAAAAAAGCGAGGCTGTAAAAAATTCACACTATCTGTTTTTAATTACCTGTGCATTTAAGTTTTGGTACTTCTTAAGAAAATTGTTTTTGGAGAATTTCATGTTAAATAAAGAGACGCTTTTAACAGCGGGCCTTGGTCTATTGCTACTATTTTCATCAGTGCCAGCTATTTCGAGCAATAATTTAGTCATACCTATTGAAGCTAAAAATAAAATTCTGGGTGTACGAATTTCAGACATTGTTTCTAGTTATCCGAGCCTAGTTCCGGGGTTAGCTAATATTTCAGAAATTTTCAAAAAATCTCCAGAGAGCTTTTTTAATCAAAGTAATATTGAAGTCGTTCACGATATTTTTCTTAACAAATATCCTGAAGTCATTGGGAGCTCGGTAAAATTAAACTTAACTGGGTTTGTTAAATATAAAAACCAAACTTTTAATTTTGAGAAAATTTCTGTTAGTTACAATTTAGGGGCCAAGGCTCTTGCCGATTTAACGATTCAAACTGATGCTGTTTACGCGCTAAAAGATATGTTTTTCAGGGCCAGTGTAGGCCTTATTGAAAGAAAACTAATTATTGAAGATACACTTAGAGATATCAAATTAGTTTTTCCCATTGGAGTTGGGGCCTTTGATGAAGGAGTTATGAACGAGGGAAATGTCTCTTTAGTTACTCCAAGGTTTCAAAATGGCTTC
Organism: Bacteriovorax sp.; assembly: GCA_030654205.1. GTDB lineage: Bacteria > Bdellovibrionota > Bacteriovoracia > Bacteriovoracales > Bacteriovoracaceae > Bacteriovorax. Next base: position 4,200 of record JAURXW010000033.1, on the reverse strand, counting down.
ATTGATCAGAGGGCCGTTATTTCTAAAAGAGAGAAACCTCGCTACTTTGCGGGATTGCCATTTATTAGAATATTAAAAGGATCTGATTTGTCGACAGACACAACTGCAATTGGTTTTCATATTGAAATTAATGATTCATTTGTAAGGGGTTTTGATTCTCATGGTTGTATAAGATTAAGAAAACCAGACCTAATGGCCTTTCATGATTTAATTATGTTTGGAAGTGAGTTGCAAACTCCCATTACAGTTCAGTATAAAACACTCGATCCTGCAGATCATCCGGCCTTCAAAATAAATAAAACATTCAAAACTATTTTTAATAAAGGATCGGTTGAAAAACCTTTCTTTATATATGACCGCGATAATTTAGTGCAGATGATTTATAAAGAAAATACAAATGCTCCAATTGAAAAATTATTCGATCTAAGAAATGATAATTATTATGATCTATTTAATTACGACACTCCTGAACAAATGATAGAGCAAGATACCCGTCGTAAAAATGAATGTGAAGCAAAAGTCATGCGCGCAGAAATTCCTACTGACGCTAAAAAATTCCAGGAATGTCTTGATGAAGGAAAAAGAAAAGATTCTTTCAAAGACAAACTTTACCGTAAATTTATGGGTATTGATGACTAAGTTAAATCATTAGACCAAGTGATCAGGCGTAAATGATAATGGCATTAAATCACTAAACTTTATTTTATTTTCTACGCCTGCTTCATTGCCAATAATAACTTCTAAATTATCTGCGGCAAATTCACTCATGACCTGACGGCACATTCCACAAGGCGGCCAGCCTTCTTTTGTGTAAACGTAAATTTTTGTTAATTTCATTTTTTTATCTGAAACTGCTTTTAAAATGGCCACTCTTTCGGCACAAATCGTTCCACCGTAGCTGGCATTTTCAATATTGCAACCGGTGTAAATTGATCCGTCACTTGTTTCTAGCGCACACCCAACATGGGCCTTAGAATAAGGCGAGTACGCATTTTTTGAAGCTTCAAGAGCTAGAGTTCTCAGTTGTTTTGATTCCATTTTTATATCCTAAAGTTTTCCAAATTTTTCAATTGAGCCATTTAAAAGAGCAGTGAAGTGATTCATTGCTTTAAACGCCACTTCCTTAATATCTTCATGTTTAAGAGTTTGGTTGACTATCCCTGCACCCATATTAGTAATACAGCTGATGCCACAAACCTTTAGGCCCAAGTGATTGGCAGCTATCGATTCTGGTACGGTACTCATACCAACCATATCACCACCAAGAGTTCTGATCATTTTTATTTCGGCAGGTGTTTCATAAGTAGGGCCTAAAACTCCGGCATAGATTCCAACTTGCAAATTATAACCAAGAGTCTTTGATACAGTTTTCATAATCTCATTAAGCTCGACATTGTAAGCATGGCTCATATCGGGAAAGCGTGGTCCCATTTGATTATTATTGGGTCCTATAAGTGGATTTTTTCCCATTAGATTAAGATGATCTTCAATTAAAACTAAATCTCCTGGAGCATAATTTAAATTGATTCCACCGGCAGCATTGGTCAGTATTAAAATACTAATTCCTAAAATAGAAAGAAGTCTGACTGGAAAAACAACTTCCTCCATAGGGAGACCTTCGTAGGCATGGAGTCTTCCTTGCAAAACGGCAACTTCTACGCCTTTTATTTTACCTAGAATTAATCGTCCTTCATGTCCTTCAACAGTTGTTTTTTTGAAGTAGGGAATATCATTGTAAGGAATGATTGTTTTATCTTCAATTTGATCAACGAAGACTCCTAGACCTGAGCCTAGGACTATTCCTACGCGGGGTTTAGTGGACTTGATGGATTGAATGTATTGAGCGGCTTTGCCTAGTTTTTCGTACATAAATTTGTCTCTTTATATGTTTTTGTTTTTGCTTTTTTTAGGTGCAAATTTAGTTTGCACTTCAATAACCAATTTCTTTTTAATTTTTGATTTAGTGGCAGAAATTGTTATATCTTTTTTAATCATGGCTTCGCTAATTTCTTTGGCAATGGCCAGTTGGTTATTATGACAGTGAATCGTTACTAAAATCTCACCTTTTTTAACTTTATCACCAATTTTTTTATTCATAATAAATCCCACCGCAAAATCGATTGGATCAGAAGTTTTTTGTCTTCCTCCACCTAGGCGCACGCAATGAAGACCTAATGATTTACAATCCATCTTATTCACAAATCCATTTTTCGAAGCTTTTACTTCCAAAGTAGATTGAGTATGGGGAAAAAGAGAGTAGTTATCAATAAAAAGTGGATCTCCACCTTGATTAATAATAAGTTCTCGAAATTTTGCCAGGGCCGCTCCAGAATCCAGGGCCGCTTGTGCTTTTTTTATTCCGTCTTTATGAGTTTTGGCGAGTCCTGCTAAATAAATCATTCCCCCTGCTAAAGAAAGTGATAATTCAGTTAAGTCAGCTGGTCCATGACCTTTGAGTGTTTCAATACTCTCGATCATTTCCAGTGAATTTCCAACGGCATTTCCAAGCGGTTCAGACATATCTGAAATGATAGTCATCATATTTTTATTAAAACGTAGTCCTGTTTGACGAATACTTTCAGCAAGTTTTTTAGCATCACTGAGTTTTGCCATGAAGGCCCCGTTGCCGGTTTTGATATCCATCACAATTCCACTAGCGCCCTCGGCCAGTTTTTTACTCATAATGGAAGCTGTAATTAAAGGAATAGATTCGATTGTGGCCGTGACATCTCTCAAGGCATATATTTTTTTATCGGCAGGAGCAATCTCTCCAGTTTGTCCAATAAGGACGATACCTCTTTCTTCTAATAATTTTACAAAATCAAGTAGTGAAATTTCTGTTTTAAAACCTTTTATCGATTCAATTTTATCAACAGTCCCGCCCGTATGTCCAAGGCCTCGCCCAGCAATCATCGGAACTTTGACTCCACATGCAGCCGCTATAGGGGCAAGAATAAAAGAAGCTTTATCGCCAACGCCGCCCGTAGAATGTTTGTCGATATAAATTTGTTCTGGAAAGTTGAGAACTTTTCCGGAGTAAAGCATAGCATCTGTGAGAGCAACAGTTTCTAGTTTATCAAGACCATTTAGATAAATGGCCATAAGTAGAGCGCTCATTTGATAATCGGCAATTTCACCTTTTGTGAGACCTTCAATGAACCAAGTGATTTCATCTTTCGTAAGTTTTTCTTTATCTCGTTTCTTTTGTATAATATTATAAGCAGAGAAAGTTTGTTTCATGAAAATCACACTCGGTAGGATATCAAAGGTATTTAAGAGGGGTAGTGTATTCAAAAGACTGACAAAAATCAAATTAACGCGAGACAAAGACTATGTTTATGGCCATTAAAAAAAATATCACGCTTTTCGTACTGGCCGCAGTACTTATGACCCAAAGTGCACAAACTTTGGCAGCGGCCCCTGAAGATAGTATTGTCGATGATTCGCTCAGAGATATTAGTATCGTTATTGGTGCTGGGGCCGTTGGAGCAGTCTTAGGACTTTCGACTCTTTCATTTGTAAATAGCCCTTCAGAGCATCTTAAAAATATTGCAGTAGGTGGCGCCGTGGGAATTGTTATTGGAGTAGGCGTAGTTATTTTTAGCCAGGCCACAAGAAGCACTTCAGTTATCGGAATGAACGCTACTGAGATCCCAATGAACGCCGATAAATTTGAATCTTTAAGCCGTCATGAGTTTAATCAAACTAAAATGGCCCAAAATAATTTAGCATTACCTAGTTTTGGCTATAATTTTACCTTTTAATTAATAAAAAGCATTTCACTCAAGTACTTATTGTAAGTGCTCATCTATGCCCTTTGAAACAACGATGAAGCTTTGATAGAATCAAAGAGATTATTTTTTAAAGGAATTTTTAATGGCCAAGCAACTTATTATTAACCAGACACTCAATGAGTGTCGGGCGGCGCTAATAGAGAATGGCGAAATACTCGACTTTCTTATGGAGCGCTCACACAATCATGTTCCTGAAGACAACCGTGTTGATTTTCCATTTGTAGGTGATATCTACAAGGGAAAAGTCGTGCGCGTCCTTCCTGGAATGCAATCTGCATTTGTGGATATCGGCTATGAAAAAGCAGCTTTTTTATATGTTGATGATGCCTACATTCCAACGATTGAAGAGCAGCGTGAGATGGCCGAAAAAAGCCGAAGATCACTAGCTGAAAGTCAGCGCATGGGA
>JAURXW010000016.1 GCA_030654205.1 Bacteriovorax sp. | reverse complement strand
TCGTTTCATTAATATCAATGAACTTCGTAATCTTTCCATCAGAGTCACAGGTAATATCGACCAGTGTTCCATTATTATGTGGCTTAATATTAAGTTTGGTTATTGGAACAATTGGAAGTAGCTGACCAATGGCCCAAAGATCAGGTGCTGATTGAAAAATTGAAAAATTACATAAATATTGAGGAGCAATTCCTTGGTCAATATCATAGAGATTATCTGGAATAAATTCCATTTCAGGCAAGAGCGAAGAAATCTTTTTAGTGATTTTCCAAAAAAGAGTTTCTAAGCTTGCGCGCTCTTCAAGTTTTAAAATTCCTAATCTAAAAGCATTAAGACATTCTTTTTTAGTATCCAGAGCATCGTTATAAATTTCTTGGGCATTTTCAATATTTAAAGAATCAAAAAGTTCTCGCATATTAGAAACAAGAGAGTGCTCGCCTTCAACTTTATTGGTTTCAAAATCAGTAAAAGAAGTTTCTATTTTATCAATGACGTTAGTAATAACACAAGAATGTCTGGCGGTAATGGCCCGTCCGGATTCTGAAACAATATTTGGGTGTGGAACTTTTTCAGCGTCACAAATTTCTTTTAATATATAAACAATATCAGAAGCATAATCGTGTAATTTATAGTTAACAGAAGAGTCATTGGTTGATTGTGAGCCATCATAATCAACTCCTAGACCACCGCCAACATCAAAATATTCAAGTGGGGCGCCGAGCTGAGAGAGCTTCGCAAAGATTCTTCCACCTTCACGCATAACTTCTTTAATTGTTCGAATATCTGTTACTTGCGAACCAATATGAAAGTGAAAAAGTTTAAGTGAATTAATTGAGCCTTCATCTTTTAGAATTTGAACTGCTGTTAACATTTCAGCAATAGTTAATCCAAATTTGGCTTTTTCTCCACCTGAGTCTGACCATTTTCCAGATCCTTTGACGGCCATTTTAGCTCGTAATCCAATCATGGGTTCAATATTCATTTCACGAGAAAGTTTAAGTAATTTATGGAGCTCGGAAAATTTTTCAATAACGACGATAACTTTACGTCCGAGTTTATTTCCAAGAAGAGCAAGTCTTAAATAGTCTTCATCTTTGTAGCCGTTTAAAACTGTAAGGGCATTAATATTGTCGTTAAAGGCCAAAACTGATAATAACTCCGGCTTAGATCCGGCCTCTAGACCGTAGTCGTATGGTGCTCCTGCATCGACAATTTCTTCGACGACTTCGCGCATTTGATTAACCTTTATCGGGTAAACACCTTTGTATTGACCATTATAGTTGGCCTCTTTAATAACATCTCTAAATGTCTCATTGATGACTTTTACTTGAGAGCGAAGAATATCGTGAAAACGAACAACGATTGGAAATGGAATATTCTGCGCTTTCATTTCTTCTACTACTTCCGCAATATCAATTCTGGGTCCATTTTCATCTTGGTTTGGCAATACACAAAGATGGCCTTCTCCATTTATATCGAAATAACCGTCACCCCAACGACTGATATGATAAACATCATCAGCTTCTTCTTTTGACCATGGGATATTGACGATTTTTTTGCTCATTTTTTTTACCTCATTTTTAGGCGTTTATGCCTGAAAAATTCATACTTAATTTAGCGATTTTGTAAGCGCAAAATGTAGCGTATTTCATCTGACAGTACAAATAGAATTATAAAAAATTGAGGCTTGCGACAATTGGATAATGGTCAGACGGAAGAGCGTAGCGCTGATAGTTTTCTTTGGGATAAGTTAGAGGGGTGTCATGCTGATCTCGAAAAAGATAAATACCTGAATCTTCCTTTTTGACTAAGGCATGCAGCTCTGGTGGAAGGAGAATATAATCGAGTTGAAAGGCCTCTCTGACTTGGTCTTTACTAAAATAAAAAAATGTCAGGCGTCTCTCATGGGGCTCATCTATGACTTCTAAAACATCCTCCAGATCGGTCTGGGTATAGAGATCATCAAACTCTGGTTCTTGCAGGCCTTTTTGGGCCACACCATTTAGATCTCCAGAAATGACGACGGGAACTTTAAAATTGAATTCTGCTCGCAAGCGGTTATAAGTTTTTACCAAGGCCTTAAGCTCTGCTTTACGGCGCTCTTTTCCATTAAAATCTACACCATCCCGATCCCATTTTGATTTGAGATGAACCAAAAGAAGGATCATTACGACCTGGTCGTCTTTTAGAATTCGAAGCTCAGAGATATCACGTGAAAATTTATGAGGTGGATGGGGGAGAAGTCCCGGGAGCATATTTTTATTTTCCATTATTTCGAAATGGTAATTAAATTCAATTGACTCATGCGCGTGACTGATATGCTCAGTGTTAAATGCAAAATCTTTTTTAATGAGATAACCCATTTCGATTCCACGGTCAGAGTTTCCCTTGCGTAAGCTAGTAATATACTCAGAATTTAAATATTTTGTATTGAATAGGTCAAGACTCTCAAGGCCTCCGACTTCACACATCATTGTTACGTCAGCATTAATTTCTCTAATCGTGCGAGCAATCCATTCAATTTTATCAATTGGTTTTTTTAGGCCATCACCTTGTGGACCTGGAAAAAGGAAAAAATTTTCGACATTAAATAAACATAATTTCAATTACAACTCCAGCCCAAAAGTATGGTTTTGTAACTTTTTGATGTTTTATCCCAAATATCTTTGCAAGCAGTTCCCTGGTAAAAATTGATCCCTGGAGACTCGCGATTAAATAAGTTTATCTGGTCTTTAGAACATACGGCCTCTTTAGGAACGGCCGGAGTCGATTCGTTTTTTGTCACTCTAAAACGTCCTTCACGGTCAATTGAAAGTCCGTAAAAAATTCCTTCTTCTTCACGTAAATAATAAAAATGACCATCTTTAATGAATAATGGAATTTCCCCTCTTAGAACAACCATCGAAACGGGGTTGTTTGAGCTATCATTGAAAATGGCCCGTGGGAAAAAGATATTAGGAAGCTCCTTAATTTCATTTAAATTAAAATTTTTTCTAAAAACTTCAGCAATATAAAATTTATTATTGCTCACTCGGTGTTGCTTACAAGGAGAATCCCACATTAATATATTAGGCTTAAGGCTTGCCTCTTCTTGTCCCCAACCAGTTACCGGTAATCCGTATTCAGCTTGAATAAATGTATTAATTTTTTGCTCGCTAATT
>JAURXW010000013.1 GCA_030654205.1 Bacteriovorax sp. | reverse complement strand
TGGAGTAAGAATGTTTAATTTCAGAGAAGAGCTTAAAAGATACGATTATTCTTTCTTTGGAATTTGCTCGGCCATCTTTATTATTGGTATTCTAAATCTGTACTCAGCTACTCATGCCCAAGGAATTGGAGCAGAAGAAGGGCTTTATAAAACGCAAATTGTTTGGTTTTTTCTTTCATGGATGATTGGGATCGCCGTTAGCTTTATCCAGCCAAAAAACTTTTACCGTTTAGCTTATCCTTCGTATCTCATAAGTGTTATTTTACTTGTGATGGTTTTAGTTGTTGGTCACTCCGCTCTTGGAGGGCAGCGCTGGATTGGCTTTGGACCATTGAAGTTTCAGCCTTCAGAGATCACAAAAATTGCGATGGTTCTTGTTCTATCACGTTGGTACTCAAAAGCCGCTCCTGAGCAAGAAATTGGATTCAGGGAATTAATTATTCCTTTTATAATTACAATTATCCCCGCAATGATGATTATTATTCAGCCTGATTTAGGAACTGGAATGCTGGTTATGTTGATTTTTTTCATCATAACTTTTTATCGCAAGTTAAAATGGAAAACGATTATGATCATGGCAATTATTGCAATGATTAGCTCAACAGTTGTTTATAATTTTGGGTTACGAGAGTATCAAAAAAAGAGAATCACTACTTTTCTTGACCCAGAATATGATGCCAAAGGTTCAGGATATAATGCTATTCAGTCAAAAATTGCTATTGGCTCAGGACAATTTTTTGGTAAAGGCTTTAGGCGATCAAGCCAGGGTGCCTTAAATTATCTCCCTGAAAATCATACTGACTTTATTTTTGCTATTTTTAATGAAGAACATGGTTTTGTTGGCTCGGTTTTTCTTATTGCACTTTATATTGCACTTTTTTATCGACTCTTATGGCTTGCCTCCAACGTGAACAAGATTTTTGATTCAGTCGTGGTGGTTGGTATCCTTGCTGTTTTCTTTTGTCACACAATGATCAATATGAGTATGGTTTCGGGACTGATGCCCATCGTGGGGGTACCTCTTCCACTTATGTCCTATGGTGGATCAAATCTTCTGACCTTTGGTATTTGCTGTGGAATAGTTACATCTATCAGTAATGCTAGAAATCTTTTTTAGTCCTTATATCAGACTTGACTTGCAGAATCTCTTCATGGGACACTAATTTGGTCTTACATAAGGACTATGAAGGACCTGGGGTTATTTCATGAAGAAAGTTTCAAGCATTGGCAGTCTCGTAAAAAAAATTTACCGAACTTATTCAGGTGAACTTTTAAATCTTCTTCAAGCGAGAGGATTCACTGATTTGCGTCCGTCCTTTCTTGAGGTGCTATTGTTTATTTGCGAACACGAAGGCCCTACTATCAAAGAAATTGGTTACGGTTGTGGTTTAAAAAAGCAAACAATGACCTCACATTTAAATGAATTAGAAAAACGAGGCTATATCGAGCGCAAAATAAATACTCAGGATAAGCGCGAGCAAAATATTTTTTTAACTGAGTATGGTCTAAAATTTAAATTAAATCTTTTTGAATCTATTAATGAAATTGAAAAAAAATATACAGATTTAATTGGAGACTTAGAGCTCAATAGAGTGGAGTTGGTATTGAAAAATTTTCATTCAAAACTTCTTATTCAACCCGGTTCATTTGAACATCTTTCTGAATAATTATTAAAAATTAAACTTCTGGATTATCGTTTACAGAAGTGATTTTATCGTCGGCAGCAGGCCAAAATTCATAGCCACCAGAAATGTTATTAATATTGAAAAATCCTTTTTTTACTAATACTTCACAAGCTGTAATTGAGCGCAGTCCATTTTCTGAAATAATCATAACTGGAACCGTTTTACTTGGAATTTCAACAAAACGAATATGAAGTTCTTCTAGGGGAATTTGTATAGCTTCTTTTAAGCGAGTGCCTTGAAAAGATTTTTGAGAAACATCGATAACTAAAAAATCGATATTGGAATTATTATAAATACTAAAAGCTTTTTGAGGAGTGAGATCATTATAAGGGCGCCCCATCAAAATCATATTATCGTCAATCGCTTCACCATTTTTGACACGAACTAAATGGTTTCTTTGAAGGGTAATTGAAAAATCTAATTTTTCATCCATACGAGTAATGTTTTTCTCAATATTATTAAGGCGAGAATTAATAAACTCTAACATTTGAAAAATTTTAAGATCCATTCATTACTCCTAAGGGTCTTTTAACTACAATTTCTATTGTAGCTAAAAGAACATTTTTTAGGAGTGAGGCAAAAGCTGCTATCCTTTATATGAATGGATCATATTTAACAAATTTTTATGTTGAATGGCGCTTAAACTATCGACGTCACAGTGAAGTCGATTAACAGCATGGGCCTTTGAAAATTTAGTAAAGAGATCAGTGGCTTGATCAATATTAAAAGTAATTTTCTGGTCACTGCCATAAAGTTTTCTTACAACTTTCATCGGGTATTTGCTGATACTTTCTTCATCAACGTAGTATTTTGAAAGTCGGCCACTTGATCCTGAGCGAATATATTCAATATTTTCTTTTTCTAGAAAATCCTGAACGGCCTGTAGGTGCGCTTCTTGGCCTTCGTTAAAAGATTCAAATATTTTTGGTGGAACTTGGTTTTTTATTATGGCATCAGCATATTTATTTTTACTGCGTTTTAAAACTTTCATTAAGTAATGATCATCATGCTCAATATACTCTTCGATAGAGGCAGGAATTGTATATTCAAGTGGTGAGGTTTTAAAATATTTATATAATAATTGCTCTAAGCATACAGCTCGGTAGTGAAAATAAACCATAATGAACATATGATAGCGCGATAATAGAAAGTCATCGAATGTGACTACTGCACGTTCATTAATTCCTAAATAGGCAGTATTATTTTCAATGCAAACTTCAAGGTTGTCTAATAACCAATCAAGATCGTAAGAGCCATAACTGACTCCGCAAAAATAGCTGTCTCTGAGTAGGTAATCCATTCGGTCGCAATCTAGTTCACTAGAAACTAATTGATGAAGTATTGGAAAGTAGTTAATTCCTTTTACCGTAAAATAGCTGGCATCACTTGTATGGCCGGTGATGAGATCGGCAATATATTTTCTTCCTACGCCAAACTTTTTTTCGACTAGCGAAAATGATCCTGCAAACGAGCTGTCGACAATAGATTTAATCGTATAATCTTCGTGAGTGGCTTGGCGGTCAGTTAATTGATCTTTTTTTGATAAAAAATCTACAGGAATATTGAGCTCGGAAAGTTTTGGCATCACTGTTTCTGTTGAATGTGACAATGGTGCATGTCCTACATCGTGAAGTAGGCAGGCCAGTTTAAAAGTTTCTTTTAAACGTTGAATATCTTTTTCAAAAAGAGTCTCTTTAAATAAACGATCAAAAGCTTTTTCCGCAACATTCATTACCCCTAAGGAATGAATAAATCGGGTATGAGTCGCTCCAGGAAATACATATTCTGAAAATCCAAGTTGTTTAATATTTCTTAAACGTTGAAAAAAATCATCACGAATAATCGGAATTTCTTCATCTAAGATGTGAATAGAGCCGTGGACGGGATCACGAATTTCCATGGAAGAATTTCCTTATAAAGTTTTATCTAACGATTCTATATTGGATTTTAACCAATTGATTATATCTAATGATTCATGCATTGGATCGCCATTAATAAAAAGGCATGGCACCGTTTTTTTGCCTGTAATATAAAGAAGTTTTTGCATTTCATTGATATCATCATGGATATTTTTATAAGCAACTACTACTTTGAGCTCTTTGATTACAGTAAGTACTCGTTGGCAATAAGGGCATGATTCAAAAAAATATAGTTCTAATATTGGAGCTTTCATTTTGTACCTATTTAGCTATGAATAAAAAAAAGGCTTCTTTTCAGAAGCCTTTTTTTTATTAATTTTTAGTAATCGTCATCGTCGTCATCAAGAACTTCTTCACTATTTGGTGCTGGTTTTTTCCCAAGAGCATATTCTTCATCTTCATCAAGATCGCGATTTTGGTCTACATCTTCTGGTTTATCAAAAGCATCGTTGTATCCCCATCCATAAGAGTAAGCACCTTCAGCTTTAACTTCTTCGTCTTCGTCGGGATCAAATGCTTCTCCACTAAAGCGGGGATCGCCTTCGTCTTCATCTTCATCTGCAAAGTCATCATCGCCCATTGCTTCATCAACTGTCTCAGCATCATCTTCAAGAAGATCAACTTCTAAATCAAAGTCCTCGTCTTCATCTTCTTCATCTCTGATTACAACTGGTTTAGGTTTTGACTTAGCTTTAACAGGAGTAGCTGAGTTTTTATATTTTTTAATAGCTTCTTCTCTAGAAAGAACGCTTGATTTTGTTTCTTTTTTAGCAGGAGCAGCTGATTTCGCCGGAGCTTTTTTGGCTACTGGCTTTTTAACAGGCGCTACTTTTTTTGCCGGAGCTTTTTTAGCCATTGGCTTTTTAATAGGAGCTGCTTTTTTTACTGGAGCTTTTTTAGCAACTGGCTTTTTAACAGGAGCTGCTTTTTTTACGGGGGCTTTTTTAGCCACTGGCTTTTTAGCAGGAACTGCTTTTTTTACTGGAGCTTTTTTAGCAACTGGCTTTTTCACAGGGGCCGCTTTTTTTGCCGGAGCTTTTTTTGCAACTGGCTTTTTAACTAATTTTTTTGCCATTATTTTATCCTCTTTTTCACTCTGTATGACTGCTAAAGATCTAGTTTCTTCTTGGAAAGAGTATATATGTAGAACTTGAATTTTTTCAAGGATTAAAAATCGAGAAAGTACTTATTATTGCCTAAATCACTAAATTTTAGTGGATTTTTAAGTTGCACATTCCCCAAAAGATCATCAGGCGAGCGCGAAGCTTGTTCTCTTAATGCAGGCGTATCTATGTAATCTCTATGGCCGTCAAAAACCTTGGCCATATTAAAAAATTTTGTCGAATAAAAATTGCGTCGTGCCGAATAAGTTTCACCAGCAATTTTTAATGGATGTTCAGCAATGGCCCTGTCTCCTTGAGTAGTTCCTTGGCGTTTTCCCGGAAAATAAGCGGTCATCAAATCTTCGGCCTTTAGAGCATTGGGGCCATCGTAGTAGGAACTTACGTAAAATAATTTTTTATCAAGGCCATTTATATTCAGCGATTGTTTTTCGATAAAATCAACCATTAAAGTTTGCAGGGGAGTCACGTTACATGCGGTTATAGTTTTTTTAGTATTAAAAAAATAATTAAACTTTGAGGCCATATCTTGTTTGCAATCAGCATCATCCAGTAATGGGATAGCTGGATAACCTGGCTTACCAGCGTTGACATGAATTGATAGGGCAGCCGTCGTGTTATCTCCTTTCGTGGTAGCATTCAGCCCAATAATCCCTTCAGCTACATCTTTTAAAGCTTCTAGATAAGTCTTGATAGCAATATTGCTTGATTCTATATAAGTCGTAATTGTTGTTTTGACTTGGTCAGAGTTTGTATAGAGAAGACCTTCACCTTGCAAGGGAGCAAATAATTTATAAGTAAATCCTACTTTTGAATTAGGTCCTAAACTCTGAACCACGGGAGCAGCGTTGTTGCCATCTGGAGTTTTGCCAAAATTGGGAACGAGATAATTTATAGTATCGTATTTGGTGGCCCGTCTCGCTTTAACAATCGAGCTTAAAACATCATCTCCAGTCATAGATGAGCCTGGGAGAACAGAGCCTAAACTTTCCTTGAGGGCTTTTAATTGAGGAGAGTGATAAAGACCCAAAATGGGAGCTGGTTGCTGATTTTTATAGTCTACGATTTGAACAAACTCACTAGTGTTCATTTGAGCACTTAAATCATTTTCATTTTGAAAATCATAAATCATATTGGGAACACCGAAAGTAATTTCTTTACCGGTTCCTGGAACTCCTCCGATTAAATTATTTTTATCAAATAACCAAAATTTTTGAGTAGAGGGAATTGGTTTTCCCGGAAGATAGCCAGGAGTGAATGGATCAAGACTAAGGCCGCTAACATAAGGACCTGATCGTCGATTAACATCTTCTCGGGCTTTCAGTGCCGAATCATTCTCGCTGTATTGAAATAATTTTGGGCCAATTCTGCCACCATATGGTTTCGCTGCTGCATAGGCCGTTAGTTTTATTCCATCACTATTTCCAATGGGAAAAAATAATCCAATAAATTTACTCTCGCCTTTAACAGCATAATAAGTGAGCACTTCTGGATTTTTATTAAATCCTAAAATATATCCAGGAACTGGCATTGCTGTTTTAGAAACTCCACACCCAGCTTCCGTTGCTACATTCTGGCTGATTCCGGAAGTCGTAACAAAAGTAGAAAAAAGAGTAGCGTAATTTACAGGCATTAATTGTAAATCTAAGTAATGTTTTTGAAGGGCCGTTGTCCCATCGGGATAACTAAAACCATCAGATCCCGGAATAAGAAAACCAGAAACTGAATTTTGAGATGCTTCAAAAACCTGTGGCGAAAGCTCAGTGAGTGAGAAATTTTTTGAGAGCTCCTCTCCACCGGAGACACCACTTTTTGCTTCTTTATAAGCCCCTCCTCCTAAGTTTCTATAAGCAGACCAAAAAGCTTTAAGAGGTCTTTCATTAAAACCAATATTTTCCCCTTTACCCTGAAATTGATTAATATTTTGTCTAGTAATATTTTCCACGGGAGGACGGTTAACAATCATTTCTAAATTTCTCATTCTAAATGAAAGCTCTAGTGCCTGCGCCCAAGCCCCTGGCCTGTTAACAGCAATCATTGGAGTCTGCCCGTCATCGCTACTGCCTGATCCGTAGGCCCATGCTTGAGCAACTAAATAATTGAGCTTACTTCTTGATGAGCAATCTTTTCCTTTTGCGGCCACAAGTGAATCAACGAATGCTTCATGAATTTCTTTAATACCGGCCACTCCAATATCAGGGAAACGAGGAATCCCGGGAAGTGAATAAGTCGAACAAATAGTCGTCTTAGAATTATTGTGAATACAGATTGAGGGGATATTGTACTGATCAAAATTTTTACCAGCATTTTGAGTTCCAAAGCTGGAGGGAGGAGATTTAAGTAAAAAATTAACCGCGCCATTTCCACTTAGTTTTGCATCACTTAAATTTTCTGAAAAAAGTCCCAACTGGCCCAAGACATAATACTTAAACATCCACTCTTTATAAGTATTGCGAAGTTCCCAATTAACGTAAGCAATATTTGTTAATTGCCGGGCCTGAGTCGCGGCCCCTGAAAAGGCTGCAGCATCGGTCGCGTTTTGTAAGTTAATTTTAGCTTTTACGAACAAACCAACATTTATAATAAATGCCAACATGCTCATGACGATAATGAGCGTGATGCCCATAAAGATACTTAATTGGCCGCGGTTACTTTTAATCACTAGGTAAAATTTCCCATAAATTGAATTCAGGTGTCTCAATGCTACCGAAGGGATTTTCTGTGGTCAAACAATACATTGAAAAGTGGTGAAATCTGGTCCGATGAATGGTCCTACAGATTGGTACGTTACTTGAAAAGATAAGCTTAGTTCTAGAGTGTCGAGTCTAGATTAGCGGTACGTTCGTTGTATTTCGGCAATCCCATCACTACCAATCTCAATGTGCTACGCACTCCAGACTGAACATTCAATCACCAGGACTCGCGGGGGTCCTGGCTCGCCTTTTTTCATGGGAAAAATTGCCCTTACAAAAATCAAATCTCAAAATGAAGTAGAATAAATGGTGACCTTTGTGGAGATAAAAATAGTGAGATCAAAACCCCTTGTAAGCCGAGTTTATAAGTACAAAAATCCGGCCAGTACTTTCTTTTGTCCCTTGTGTAGAAGCGAGCGAGGAATAACTATTTCCCCACGATTAACGAATAAAAATTATGTTCAAATTCTGCTTACTTCAATTGTCCTTGGTAGTTTTCTTTTTCCTTTTATCGGTGTGAAATGCTTTTTTATTTTTTTTGTTAGCTGGGGCGTCTTTGAGCTTGCAGTGCGCACAGACTATAAAAAGCAAATTGCTTGTCCGCATTGTGGGTTTGACGCTGCTTGGTATAAGCGGGATGTTAAAGTTGCTCGTCAGATAGTTAAGGATTTTTGGTTGCAGAAACAGACCCTTGGCGATCAAAAAATTCAGCCTGTCGCAAAACAATCCTAAAAATTTCCGCGATTACAAATTGTCAGAAAATTCTTCTTTTGCTCCTGTGATTTAGTGTTTATTGTTGCAACATCAGACATAATTAATCAGGTAACAGTAAGTTTAGACGTAGCACTTACTGTGAATAAATCGATGGGAGATTTCTAGAATGAGTGTTAACAAAGTTATTATCTTAGGCCGCCTTGGACAAGATCCAGAGTTGAAATACACTCCAGGTGGAATGGCCGTTTGTAATTTTACAGTTGCAACGAGCGAATCATGGGCAGACAAAGCAGGACAAAAACAAGAAAGAACTGAATGGCATAGAATTGTTGTTTGGGGAAAACTTGCTGAACTTTGCAATCAATACCTAACGAAAGGAAGACAAGCTTTTATTGAAGGCGGACTTCAAACTCGTTCATGGGACGACAAGAGTGGACAAAAACGTTATACGACAGAAATCGTAGCAAAGACTGTTCAATTTATTGGTGGTCAAGCAACGACGGATTCTTCTAGAACTAATTCTCAAGGCGCTGGAGCAGCACCAACTTATGAATCAAGTATGGTCAATCAAGAATACGATATTTCTACAGATACAAACTTCACTGCTGATGACATTCCGTTTTAGTCACTAGAGTGCGAATTCAAAAGAAACAACTTAAATAGAAAGGGCCGCATTTTGCGGCCCTTTTTATTTAAGTTGTTTGAGCGTGTTTTTTCTTTTTGTGGTGTTTTTTCTTAGCATGGTGTGTTCGTGCTTTATGAGCTTTTTTATGCTTGGCCATTGGAGCTGCTATTTGCTCCTGAGGAGTTACTGTTTCCGGTGCAGAAGTTGCGTCTGTTTGAGCAGAAA
>JAURXW010000012.1 GCA_030654205.1 Bacteriovorax sp. | reverse complement strand
CGATATGGTAGCTCTAGATCTTGAACAATTTCTTCTGAAGTTTCTAAAAGAATTTGGTGCCATTTTTCAGATTCAGCAGGATCATTTTTACAAATAACGAATTGTTCAACTTTCATAAATTGGTGAACGCGAATCAATCCTCGCACGTCTCTTCCGTATGATCCGGCTTCACTTCTAAAGCAAGGTGAATATCCAGCGTATAAAATGGGAAGCTCTGATTCTTTTAAAATTTCACCAGCGTGAAGTGAATTGATTTGTACTTCGGCCGTGCCTGTTAAGTAGAGATTGTGCTCAGGAACAAAATAAGCTTGGTCTCTTCCCGTTGGAAAATGGCCTGTTCCAAAAAGTGCTTCTTCGCGGGCAAATGACGGAACTGATACGAGGTTAAATCCTTTGGCCATTAATTTTTCCATCGCCATTCTATGCATCGCCATTTCAACTAAAACCATTTCATTTTTTAGCGAATAAGATCGAGATCCTGAAACTTTAGCAATGCGCTCAAAATCGGCCCAGTTATGGCGCTCTAAAAGTTGAACATGATCAAGAGGTTTAAAATCAAATTTTGGTAAAACACCAAATTTTTTTACTTCGACATTATCACTATCATCTTTTCCGATTGGAGCTTTGGCCGAAGGAATTTGTGGAACCAAATAAAGCAGAGCTTTTAATTTTTCTTCAATCTCTTCAGCTTTAGTTTTTAAATTTTTAGCAGACTCATCCAAAGCTTTTGACTCGCTAATTAATTTCGGACGCTCATCAGCAGAAGCCTTAGGAATCTTCGCTGTTAATGCATTTTTTTGAGTCAATAAACTCTGCTCTTCACTTCTAAGAGTGACTACTTCCTTATCAAAAGACAAAAGTTGATCAATATCCAGTGTAATATTTTTCAAATGGCAGGCTTTTTTAACAATGTCAGAATTTTCTCGGATGAATTTAATATCTAGCATGATGATCCCTTGTTATAATCGATTTTCCTATTTTGCCCTAGTAAGGGGAATTTTGTATAGGAAAAAGGATCAATATGGCCCGTTGTAAATTTTGCAATAAAGAGATTACTTGGATGAAAGAAGGTGGACGTAACCGCCCAGTTAATGGTGATGGTGGCGCTCATATGTGTGATGAGATGAAAAACTCAATGAAAAGCATTAAATCAATTGAGCCTACTGAAATTGATTCTGATATTTTAAAGCAATATGAACTCGCCATTAATATCAAAGCACAAAAAAAATAATATTCAGTTATAAGACTAAATAGCGGCACTCCCCATTGGTGCTGTGATCTCTTCAAAAGTTAAATCTCTTTTTGATTTAAATTCCAATTTTCTAATTGGACAATTCGCTAGTTCACAAGATTCACAATAGGCCCGATGACATGGATCATGGTGAATATGCAATTCTCCTCCAACTGGATAATCTGCAATCACGCTTGCTTCAAAAGCTTCATTAAAGTCATGGGCCTCTAATACAGTCCAAAATTCTGGGATAACCATGTGACAATCAATATGATGATAATTGCCACTTCTTATCACACGAGTAAAATGGATTTGTATCACGCCAGGTCGATAATGTTTTTGAAAAAGACCTGCAATTAATTTGATAGTATCAACATCATGCCCATCAATTAAAATATTTCCTGAACGGATTAAAATTTTGCCACCAGTGTAAATTAACATCGCTCCAAAAACTGCTGCAACCACAGGGTCAATCCAATCAAGCCCCGTAAATTTGACCATCAATAAACCGATTAAAACTCCCACACTTGTAAGAGTATCGGTGAGCAAATGTAATCCTCCCGATTTGAGGGCTTCAGAATGCAATTTTTTCCCTCTAATAAGCAAGAACCAACCAATAACACCATTAACAATTCCGGCGCCGACAACAATAATTAAGCCAGAATCAATTTCAGAAACTTTAGCTCCATGAAAAAAAACTTGAACCGATTGTATGATAATTAAAATACCGGCCAATAAAATAGCTCCACCTTCAAAAGTTGAGGCCATACTTTCAATTTTACCGTGACCGTATGGATGATCATCATCGGCCGGTTTAGCGGCAATAATAATAACGATAACAGTAATAACCGCGGCTACGACATTAACTATACTTTCAAGGGCATCTGAAAAAATTGATTGAGAATTTGTAATGTGATAAGCATAAAACTTAAAACATAATAAAATAATTCCAAAAATAAGCGAAAGATAAGAAGCGAATTTTCTTTCGTTATTTGCCTTTAAAAATAAATGATGTGCTGAATTTTCCATACTTATTACTATAACGATTTTTTAAGTCGAAGTGAACTTAAAATAACTGAGAAGCTCGACAATCCCATGGCAAGACTTGCCCACATTGGGGTCAAAGAAATATGAAACGTTGGATACATTAAACCTGCGGCCAATGGAATACATAACAAATTATAAAAAAATGACAAAAAAAGATTTTGCTTAATTATTTTCATAGTGGTGCTTGAACGAAGAAAAAATTGAGCAACTCGCTCAATTTTTCCTTCTAAAATACTTACGTCAGAGGCTTCAATCGCGATATCTGATCCACTCGACATGGCCATGGAAAGACTTGCAGAGCTTAGAGCAGGAGCATCATTAATACCATCACCAATCATTGCCACTTTTTTTCCATTATTTTCTAAGTTTAATACAAAGCTAGCTTTTTCTACTGGGAGAACATTGGCCTTAAAATTTTCAACTCCTAACTCCATGGCAATTTGTTTGGCAATTTTTTCGTTATCACCAGTTAGCATCCAAACTTCTTTACCCTGATTTTTGAGTGATTCAATAGTTTGTTGGGCTTCTTTTTTGACAGGGTCAGCGATCAGAAAAACACCGGCATATTTTTGGTCAATCCCCACGTAGACTAAACTTCCAACAAGTTCAGATTCATTAAATTCAATTTTTTCGCTTTTTAAAAACTTAGCGTTACCCATCAATACTTTTTGACCTTCAAATAAACTCTCAACTCCCATGCCTGGAATATTTTTAAATTTATCGGGATCTCCCAACGAAATATTTTTAGTATTTATAAATTGAGTGATCGCCAGAGTAAGAGGATGACTTGAAAATTGGGCGACACTTGCAACAATTCTAAAAAAATTATTTTCATCCGCTATCGACTCATATGAAACAACTTTAGGATGTCCGACAGTCAGTGTTCCTGTCTTGTCAAAGACTACAACATCAATGGAGCTTGCGCGCTCGATGACATCTCCCCCACCAATTAAGAGCCCAGACTTTGAAGCTTCGGCCGTGGTGAGCATTACGGCCATAGGAACGGCAAGCCCCAAAGCACATGGACAAGCAATAAGCAAAACGGCGATCATATGCGAGAAGGCTTCATAACTTCTTTCATTTGAATTGAAAATCATCCATATTATAAATGTAAAAAGTGAAACGAGCATGATTACAGGTACAAAATAATGCACAATTTTATCTGCATATTTTTGTATAGGGGCTTTTCTTAATTGTGCCTTTTCCACATAGGCCACAACATCAGCGATAAAGCTTTGATGCATTTCCTTTTGAATTTTTATGAGAAGGCTGCCTTCTAAATTTAAACTTCCCGCAAAAACTTTGTCACCAATATTTTTACCAACAGCTATTGATTCGCCGGTGATCATTGATTCATCTGCATGTGAGATTCCCTCAATAACTTCTCCATCCAAAGGAATTTTATCTCCTGGACGTAAGCGTATAACATCATCAATAACTAACTCAATCACAGGAGTATTAACTTCTTTGCCCAAAACAATTTTGGCTGCAAATTTTATTTGCATTTTATAGAGATTTGCCAGCGAACTGCGGGCCTTGGTTTTTGCTTTTTCTTCTAAAAAATGTCCCAGTAAAGTAAAGCCAATAATGAAAGGAATTGTTTCAAAATAAACATGAGCGTGCGTTGAAATTATCATTAAGGTGACACTGTAAAGATAAGCTGAAAGCACGCCCAATCCAATGAGAGTATTCATATTAGAATTACGACTTGCAAAAAAATGAATAACGGCCAATATATAAACCTTTCCAAAAAATAGAAGAATAAAAGTGGAAAGAATAAATTGAATAATATTATTAGTTTGGTGATTTAATATTTTAGCCAAAGGGCCCATCGCTAGTGCCATCGACAAAACACCGATAATTAAAGCACTCATTGCTTGAAAAAACTGCGTATTAAAAAATGTACTTTCACCTGTTGATCCAACTCTACCTTTTAAGCTGTCTGGTGAAATGGCCCTATAGCCTAACTTATTAAGAAGCTCATTAAAAGTAGCTTCATTAAAATTTTCTAGAACATGGAGCTCTGCTTTTTCTGCGGCAAAATTAACTTGAACTGACTCAACACCCTGGAGTTTTTTGACATTGTCTTCAATAATTTGAGAACAACTTGCACATGTCATTCCCTCAATTTTAAAAATTTTACTTTTAGCATTATTCAAGCTCTACGCTCTCAACTTGATAACCAACTTCTGTAATTTTAGTTTTAATCTGAGAAAGACTCGCCTTATCTGCATTATAACTAATCTTGACTGCACCAGTTTCAACATTTATATCAGTAGTCTGATCCATATTTAAAGTATCAAGACTTTTGATAATTTTTGTAGCGCAGCCTCCGCAATGTATGCCATTTACTTTTAAAGTGACCGTTTTTTTATTATTCTCTAAGTTATTCATAGAACCTCCACTAAAATTATTCTAAAAATCGCTCATCCTTTATTAAAAGCAAACAGGATAATCTTTTTCTTTGCAAGGCCACTTGATCGTAAAAAAAATCTCGAAGGAATTTCGGAAAAATACTTAAAAGAGTAAATATTTTAGAAGGCCAACCCAATAATGCACAAAGCTTTATAACAGCAGAACTTTTTTCAAAAGACTCGCCATCGAGATATAATTTGACCGAGGTCATAGCAGCTGGAATTTCGCCATAAATCTGCCTGTAGGTCATGCCATTAAGTGGTGCAAAAAAAAGTTGCTTTTTTTTATCAGCTTTATATAGAAATTGAATTGAGCGCTGACAAAGACCACACTCTCCGTCATAAAATACGATTGCCAAAGATTCTCCTTCGCCGTAAGTTTATTAATCTTGGCATTCAATGTGCAAATTGACTACTAGAACAGACTAAAACACTTAGATTAGCTGACTTAAACTGTATGAGTTTTTGACACCAGGTTAATCTATAGACAAAGGGCACCCAAATGAAAAATTTTGCCAAAACTTCGCTTTTAATTCTACTTACTTTAGGGATATCAACTCACGCTTGGGCCCAAGTTGAAGCTGTGGTAGTTGAAACAGAAATAGAAACAAATAAATCACTTGATGAAAAACAAACTCGAGCTATCCAGCTGGTTAATCTTGTTGGAACATACGCTAATG
>JAURXW010000547.1 GCA_030654205.1 Bacteriovorax sp. | reverse complement strand
AATTATACATAGGAAGGCAAAATGGTTCTAGTGATCTTATTAAAAAATGGCAAATTATGCCCAAACTGATGAGTTTGGGCTAGTTAATGATATTTGTTTGACAGTTGAATTTTTGACAGAGGAAAATTTTACCTTATTATTCTACACAAGTTTGTAGAGATCACGGCCTATAAACTTTCTTTCCAAGGTTTACCCGGTTTAAATTTTGGAACAACTCGAGCACGGATTCTGATCCGCTCACCTGTTGATGGATTAACCCCAAGTCTTGAAGCTTTTCTAGATTTGGTGAACGTTCCAAAACCAACGAGTGTAACATCCTCACCTTTTTTCACAGTTTTTTTAATTGTTTCAAGCATGACTTCAATAAATTGATTGGCTTGTTTTTTTGTCATATTTGAGAGATCGCGGTCTTTCAAAAGAGCTTCGATGAGTTCTTTACGATTCATACAATTTCCTAAAATTTAAAAGTGATCTTCCAGTTGAGATAACTCTTCTTCAAGGGCAATACGAAGAGATTCTTTTATTGATTGCAGAACTAACTCTGCATTTTCTGAATTTTCCGAATTTTCAAGTAAAGATCTCATAAGAACTGGTGAAAGATTTTTGTAAAACTCATCAAAATTTAAGATGCTTACTTCAAATTCGACTTGATCAAGAACGTGATTCAAGTCATTCTCAAGAGCAAAAAAACTATTAATTAAATCAAAAAGATTTTCTTTTTTGAGAATTAATTTAAGCTCACGAGCGAAAGTTTTTTTTAATTCTTCATTACTAGTAATTGTCCATTTATGTTCTAAAAAGTCTTTAAGCGTAAAAACTTCTTCGTCTCGCTTTTCTCTAAAAGTGCGATTCATTTTTAATCCAAGATTGCTGTAAACCGATCCTTCCATAACTCTCTCATCATATAAAATTCATTATTTTAAAAATAAGAAGGCCACAATTAAGTGGCCCTCTTTAACTTCATTATAATTATTATTTGGGAAATTACAAATTTCAGCTTTAATCTTAAGATTAAATTTTAACTTTTCCACGTTTTTGTAATTCATCTACAATGTTAACAAAATATTCTGGTGGATATGCTCCTCTAACTGGAACTCCGTTAATTAAAAAACCTGGCGTTCCTTGCATTCCAAACGATCCTGCCTCTTTCATATCAGCTTCAATTCTTTTTGTTACAGCTTCAGAATTAAGATCTTTTTTAACCCGGGCCATATCTGCCCCAACTTGTTTTGCCGTTGCTTCAAGGAATGCAACGCCATTTTTAAGTTTTCTTTGATTTTTAAAAATCTCATCATGGAAGGCAAAAGCTTTTTTCTCATCTTGAAGTCTAATCGCTTCATAATATTTTGCTGAGATCATAGCTTGCTCATGGAAGCTTAGTGGAAGATGTTTATAAACAAAACGAATTTTTCCTTCGTATTTTTTCAATAATGCAATGACTGTTTCATATCCACGTGAGCAAAACGGGCATTCAAAATCAGAATATTCTATGAGTGTAATTTGGGCATTTTTTGGGCCACGAATAGATTCATCACTTCTAATTTCTGCCACAAGTGGTTTATCAAATGATTCTTCCATTTTTTTCTTATCATCATCTTCGCGTTTTTTTCCCATTTCTTCTTGAGCATTTTTTGCAGCTTTCTGAAGAGCATCGATAAATTCAGCAGGGTGCTTTTCAATTGCTTCTGTTAATACCTTAGGGTCATCTTTTAAAATCTTAGTAATTTGTTGCTTCATTTTTTCATCTGAAGTACAACTCATGACGAGTACTGCACTCATGAAAATAACGAGTAATTTAGTAAATTTCATATCCATCCTTTTGTTGGGGAAAATTATTATCATTTTTTTCTTTTTTATTTTCTCAAATTTTTCGATTATTTCAAAGCTTTTAAGCTGGAGTATTTCTATCCGGTATCATCAAGTCAGGGTCCTCTGAATATGATCCAGGTATTTATTAATTTTTCGGCAATCATCTCGAAGATAGGAATGCCCAATTAAATGAACTCTATTGTGATAGTTCCCTTTTAGAAATGATCTCATGGTCGCAAAAACTGCAAAGGCCGGACCAGAAACTTTTCCATATAAGTGTATTCCAAAGAGGCAGTACATAAAAATGTGCATCAATAAGAAGAAATATACACCAATATCTGCCACCGAAAACTGTTCTTCAATAAAATAACGGATGCCCTTGTTGCCTAAGATGGCATTGCTGGTAAGAAATTTTTCCGACAGCTGATAGATTTGCTCCCGTATTATATTATTAATTACAAAAATACCAACCGATGCCACTAAAGCGAAAATGATAATAATAAAAATGTAATTGAAGAAAAAATTTTTCTCAAAAACTGGTTTATGTATTCTGGTAAAATCTTGAGGGATATCAATTTTGGCAAGAGTCCCTTTATTGCTTGCTTCATCAATATGAGAGAAGAAAAAAACTGAAAATGAAGTTAGCAATTTAAGATCAGAAAAATAATCCGGGGAATAATAATTGGCTTTATTAGATAAGCGCTCTTCACAATATTTACCAATAACTTTAAACGGACGAATCATTATGGATGAAACATAGTAGCCGAGTAAAAAAATTAACACTAAGGAAAAGATTAAATGTGGTGTTTCATCAATGATTGACGAATAAACAAAATCGTAAAAGGCACTCTTGAACTCCAGCGCTCCTGGGTAACCATTGGCCACAAAATAAATAAGGTTAATTTTTATAAGTAAAAAAGTAAAAAGCAGTACAGAAAAAGTAAAACCCAAGGAAATAGCAACAAACTTAAGTCCAGTAGTTAACTTAAACATAAATTCATCATCATTATAGCTATTTTGGAAACGGGCCTTAATTTTCATAATATATCCTACTATAAATTAACTCCAACATATCGTCTAAATATTTAAAATTCTTCATTAATTTATAATAATACCTGACTAATTCAAGCGGCACTCCAAAATATATTAAAGTGATTCACTACTTTAACCGATGCGAGTTATAGACATAAATCCTCTCGTTGGAGTAGTGAGATGAAATTGAGATTGAAATATTCTTTCCAAATAACGTTAACCGCTTGCTTGCTGTTATTAGTGGCTTGTGGGAAAAAAAATACAGTTAATTCAAATAATGCTGGTGCAAGTAGTACCTCTCCATTTTATGTGGGCAACCCCGCGATCAGTTCAACTTTAGTAAGCCAAGTGCAAAACATTCGCGCCTCGGTTACATGCCCAAGTGGTCGAACAAGACTTG
>JAURXW010000031.1 GCA_030654205.1 Bacteriovorax sp. | reverse complement strand
TCTTTTTCCGAGAGTGCCACGCTTAAACTGTAAGCGAGTTCCTGATCTTTGTTCATTGATCGATGGCGCTCAATCGCCTTCAATCTCCAGTTGGCATAATGATTGTTCAAATAATTAGAACTTTGATCAATATGAATGAAGGATGTTCCGATTTCAATCTTACTATCTTTTTTTGTCCAAAGACCGGTTTTCAATAAAAAAAAATAAATTTTTTTTGCCTCTTCTAAGCTCAATTTCAATATTTTTGCGATACTCTGAGGAGTGAGGCTTTGTGAAATAGCTGCCAGCAAATGAACTGCCGAATAAGTCCAGGAAGAAAAAAATTGGGCAACATCTTCAGCCCCCAATGATAGTTCCATTTTTTCCACTTGTTGGACAATCTGACTTTCCCTCGAAATGATCTCGTTTAATTCAGAATTTATTTCATCTTGTAGTGATTTACTTTGGGCACGATCTAACTCTATTACTCTAAGAAGGTAGCGGCGTTCGCTTATCTTAAGCTTCAAATATTCGGCGAGCAATATTCCCTGATCAAGATTAAGGGTGCGCTCTCCGCTCAAAATAAGTGAGAGGTAGGAAGGAAATATCCTCAATGCCTGGGCCAAGTCCTTATGCGCCCCGCGGCTTTTACTGGTCTTCAGAGTCAATAAATAGTTTTTTAAATACAGGCTAGCGGAGCGATATTGATAAATGTCATTCATAGATTTTCTACTTCCCAATATATTAGATAGTTGGCAGAAGTCTTTTATCATTAATCATTTGATTAATAAATTCATTAATTTTTAATATAAAATTAATATTTTTTGTAACTATCGCATGATAAAAACTTGATTCAATAACTCTAATAATGAGGTTTCTGATGAAGTTACTAAGAAATTTCTCGCTAATGCTTTCAATAACTCTCAGCACGGCAACTTGGGCGGGGCCCTCGGTCGGCGGTGGTGGAGACGTCATAGTACTTCCTGACGACTCAGTTGTTTTGGCAGATCCATGGATTGACAGCGGAGTACCCCAACCAAATAACATGCCGCCACTTCGCGCTCTTAATCCGCGCATTATACAGGCCATCGCTCTTTATTCAAAAGCCAGCAGTAATTTAGTCAATCAGCTATCATCCGGTAAAAAACAAAGCGACATAGCGCTGCTTTTAAGTGTGCTTGCTACAAGAAAGAATGATCTTCGTTTTTACGGAGTAAGAGACGCAGAAGAATTAAATAATTTCTGTGCTCCCGGTGGAAGAAAAATTTATCAATTGCCAAATGGGGCCAAGGTTCAACAAGTTGCCTGCACGGCAGGTGAAGAAACATTTATTGTTGAACCACTTTTTGTCCGCCTATCACTGCGCGATCAAGCATTGCTCTTGATTCATGAGCGACTTACAACGTTGAGGGATCAATTTGGCGGAAAAAATTATTCTGCGGTGGCACGTTTCACTACCGGATTGGATGTTTTTTTGAATATATATTCAGAGCAAGCTAAAAGAAAGATTCGCACATTGACTATTCTTGAACAGAAAATTTTAACAGATTTTTATATTGCCATCGAAGAAATAGAGCGCAGAAACGATGAAGTGACTATTAACTCTTTTCAGTGGATTGCACACATAAATGGTGGAGGCCGAATACATGCCTCGGCAAACGTTGATCAGAATTCAATTATAACTCTTGATGCGGTAATTTCTGCGGGCTCTGAAGTCGCCGAGGGAGCAAGAGTTCAAAACTTGGACAATCCAAATTTTATCCCGCTCTTTTTGGCAAAAAATGCAGTTCTTGAAAACGCTTCGCTCTCTTTTAAAGGAAACAATAAACCTTCAGGAAAATCGGCAATCACCTTGGCAAGTGGCGCAGTCGTCTCGAATGCAAGCTTGATAAATGTAATTAATAATTTCTCGTTTGGAGAAGGAGCCTCTGTTAAGAATACTATTATTGACTCTGCTCAGTTTATAGTGGGAGACAGATCTGTCATTGTTGATTCAAAATTCGATACAGATAGTTTTGTCATCGGCTCTGATGCAGAATTTAGATCAGCTTCAGTTCTGCATGGCGAATTGAAGGCGAGCGTGGCCAATGGAGAAAAATTAATTAATAAAAGCATACTACTCTCTACTTATCAGAATTATTTTCCTAAGGGTATTCAGTTGAAGCCGATTGATATGGTTTTAACAGTTTCTGAATTTCAAGTTACAGAATCCACAAAATTGGCAAAGGATCAATTTAAAATCGACTATAAAGTCTTTAATGACAAAGGCGATGGGGTCGCATTGAGCGGTCAGATGAGCTTTTTAAGCAGAGAAGGAACCATTTTTCATCCAATTTATCGCTATAGCTACGGCAATATGCAGATACATCTGGTTTACAAAAATTTTAAAATGAGTACTGATACAGACCTACTGATGATCAGTCCCGAAGGGCATTTTGTGAATGCGGGTTATGAGAGAGCCTCCTTAAAAGTTTCAATCAGCGCCATTCCAAGCCAATTGATGTCCTACACATTTACAAACATCGGTTCGGACAAAGGGATTCGATATTTGAACGGATTTTTAGAAATTGATCCTAAAATTCAATAACGACACTTCCAAAAGGCCATCATCATTAGATTATGGTGATGGCCTTTTTTGTTCAAGAGCGAACTTCGACAATCTGCAAATTTAATTTGTTTCTAAACTTAATGGGCTCAATGGTTCGTAATTGCCTAATTTCCATTAAGTCTTCGCTCAATGATCTAAGAGCTCTAAATTTAGGAAGCGTCTATTCACTCATACTTCATCAAACCTGTCATGCCTCCTCTAAGAGAAATGAGCCCTCGAATTCTCCAACTCGCAAGTTTGTATCATGATGCAGTTGTTAGACTTTTAGAGGATCTTTCACCACGTGCATATAAAAGTGAAATCGCTGACGAAATTAAAAAAATTTCTTTACGAGAAAGTGGTTTGCGGTTTTATGCGGTTCAAAGTGCTTCAGAGTTAAACGACTTTTGTGCCTCTGGTGGTAGAAAAATTTATAAACTTCACGAAGGACAGATTGCAAATCAAGTGGCATGCACATCAGGTGTGGAGACTTTTTTAGTTGAGCCGCTATTTTTAAGACTCAGCCTTCGTGATCAAGTTCTTCTTTTGGTTCACGAAAGACTCACGCCCCTTAGAGATAAATTTGGTGGTAAAAATTATTCAGCGATCGCTCGTTTCACTACAGGGTTTGGCGAGTATATTGATTTATATAAAAAAGAAGCTGAAGGCACTTACCCCATTTTGAACAACGATGAAACAAATCGACTAACAATTTTTTTTATTTCAACCGAAGAAATCCAATTTCGAAGCAGTAATCCGACTGAAAATTCTTTTCAATGGAGAGCTCAGTGTCTTGCTGTCCAGCAGGAAGTACTCACGAGTGCACTGGAGACTATATAAACAATGGCCCCCAATGCTTGCCTCTACTAATTATTTACAAGTTGCAGATGAACCTAATAAAAACAATTTTGCCATAGGTCCTAAGATCACAAGATACTTTGCGCCTGATGTACCGGTAGCAACGATAATTACATCATCCCCTGCCTCTGCAGTAGTAACGGCATATTGAGTGTAAGAAATATTGGCTTCACCAATAATTGAAGTAAGCTCTTTGTCGCCCTTAGCACTATTTACAACTTTAGTGATTCTATCAATTTAACATCAACTTAGTATCAATATTAGGTATTCTTTAAAAAAACCCTTAGGCCCTAATTCAAAAAAACCGTAAAAGTTAATATTGAAAAACATTTAAAATTAAAGAGATAAAAATGAAAAAAAAATTAGAACTTTCTCTGGAATTAACAATCAAAAATAGCATGGCCCAAATTGAAGAATATGAATGGGAAAATAAAAACTTTTATGCCGACTATATGGCCCAAACTTTTTATTATGTAAGACATTCGACTCGCCTACTTGCCTTGTGTGCTTCACGTCTGAACTACGAACAAGAACAACAGATTCATTTAAGATTTATTAAGCATCTATCTGAAGAATCTAATCATGAAAAGCTGGCCTTAAATGACTTGGCCAATTTAGGACATAATATTGATCAATTTCCTGAATTAAATTCAACCCGTTTATTTTATGAACCTCAATATTTTAAAATCGAGCATGAAAAACCTTTGGCACTCATGGGTTATATTTTATTTTTAGAAGCTCTTGCTCAAAAAGTTTGTCCGCCTCTTACAAAAAAACTTACGAGTTGTTTTGGAAAAAGATCCGCAACTTTTTTTCATGTTCACGGCGAAGAAGATCCAGAACATGTGGCCGAGGCGCTGAAAATGATTCAGGGACTGGATGATTCAAATCTTTTTGTAATTGAAAAGAATTTAAGACAAACTGCCTATGCCTACTCTCAAATGCTGCATGAGTTAAAATTAAAATGGCACAATTTAGAAATTAAAAAATCAGCTTAATTTTTTTTAATTAAACTAAGCTCTAGCCCCATACCAGGGCCTAGAGCTATCATTAGTCCAAGCTGATTAGGAACAATATCTGCAGTGAAAATTGTTTGCTTCAATATATCTATTGCAGTGACTGAAGCAGTATTTCCATATCTTGATAACCCTTCCCAACTCAGAGCAAGTTTTTCTTTTGGTATATCAAGTAAATCACAGATTGAAGTCAAGCAAAAGACTTCCTCTACATCTACAATATAAAAACTAATATCATTTCTTGAAATTTTATTTTCCCCCAGCAGGTTATCTACACTAGTAACGAGTTGTGTTTTAAAGATATTATGAACTTCTTTTGAGACAAAAGAATTCAGGCCGGTATCATTTAAGCTTGTTCCCATTAATGCTTGAGTTTCTGGATATATTATACTTTCAGCAAGAAGCACTTCATAAGGTGCATTTTTGGCCAGCGGGTGATCATTTCCAACCATAAGCACGGCACCTGAAGCATCTCCAAAATGGCATAACCTCAACAGATTTTCCAAATCTTCTTTGTTAAATTCAAAAGAAAGAGAAGGCAATTCAGTTACTAATAACAGGGCCGCTTTATCTGGATAGGCGATTAAGTAATCATTGATTTTATTAATGCCAGCAACTCCTGCCAGGGCCCCAAGTCCAAAAACGGGAAGTCGTTTAGTATTGGGTAAAAATGGAAACTTATTCATCATATAAACTTCTAGACCCGGAATCATAATTCCAGAAGAGGTAGCACTAACAATAAGTCCAATATCTTTAATATCAACTGATGTTTCTTCAAAAATTTTATTTAAATTTTTAATTTGAAGTTCACAGGCCTCTGCCTTCCAAATTATATTTCTTTTACCAGCTTCATTTAAATCGGGATAATAATTAAGTGGTAAAGTAAAATTTCGTGAAGCGATCATCTTAGAATTTATACTTGGATTAGTATTAAATAATTCGTTTACCAAAGATGCTCCACTGGCCCACTTAGCTGAAATAAAATTAAAAAAATCAACTTGATTGATGGAATGCTCTGGATATGAAGTTGTTGCATTTACGATAAAAGACATTCGAATACCTTATCCTTGTATATAATTTTATTCTTTTGAATAAAAACCTTTAACTCTTAATGTAAAATCAACCAAATTTACACCTAGTTTTTCAATTGATTTTTTGATTTTTTCATCTTTTAAATTTCCATCATCATCCAAAATATCGGCAACTTTCCCCACACATATTTGCTCAGGCATAACGATAACTTCGATATTTTCAAGCATGGCCCTTGCATGAACTAGCCCTCTTATTCCTCCAAGTCCTCCTGGCGAAGCACTCATTAATGCAGCGACTTTACCTGAGAAGCATTCCAAAGGTGACTCGCCTGCCACTTGTCTAGAAACCCAATCAATAGTATTTTTAAAAACACCACTAAATGAGCTGTTGTATTCTGGAAGAGCTAATAATAGCCCATGATTAAGTTTAAAAATTTCTTTTAACTTTTTTGCATTGTCTGGAATTCCTTCTTTTTCTTCTAGATCACCATCATAAAGCGGCATCGGGTAATCACGTAAATCAATGACAGTTACTTCCGCCCCTGCTTCACGTGCTCCATAAATGCCGACCTTTAAAATTTTTTTATTATAGGATTCGGTTCTTGTACTACCGGCCAACGCAATAATCTTATTCATCGATATAACTCCTGGTCATTTTTAAGATCCATGGATTTGCAAAAACAAGATAACAGAGAGATAAAAGCTAATTAAATATATAAAAATAATAAAACTCATAAAAATTTTGTATATAAAAATTTAAGATTAATTACTGTGTATGATTAGGCATATACTTTAAACAAATTAAGAAAACTCTTTTGGAGATTTTATGAAACTGAGAAAAGAAATAGATAGCCTTGGAGAATTAAACATCCCAGCAAATGCTTATTTTGGTATTCAATCTTTCAGGGCCTCTGAAAATTTTCAAATCAGTGGAACCCAAGTTCATCCATTAATAATCAAAAGTTATTTGCTGTTAAAAAAAGCGGCCGCTTTGGCCAATCAAAAAACAAAATCTCTTGATGAAAATAAATCTAAGGCCATTGTTTCAGCAGTCGATCAATTATTAAATATTAATCTTCAAAGTGAAGGACAAAAATATTTTATCATTGATGCCTACCAGGCGGGTGCGGGAACATCCCAAAATATGAATGCCAATGAAGTCATTGCAAATAAGGCCAATGAAATTTTAGGAAATCCTCTTGGAAGTTATCTCGAAAT
>JAURXW010000539.1 GCA_030654205.1 Bacteriovorax sp. | reverse complement strand
ATTATTCTTACTAACGTTGGCAATAACTTCTTTTGTTCTTTTTAGAAAGAACATTGATGGTATAAAATTTTCAATTGTCTGGTCTGCTGCCATTATTTTAAATCTCCTAGCTGTCAAACGCTACGCCCTACCAACAAAAAGCTTATTGAGTAAAATTGGCTCAACCGCAATTGAAGAAGACTTGTCGTGGGCAGAAATCGAAGAAAGTATAACCCGAAAAGATGTGGCTTTTTCAAAACAAAAAGAAGAATTTGAATTAGAGAATTTAAAATACAAACGTTTACTAGACTCTCTTCAAGATCCAGTATGCATCCTAAATCCTACGCTTGTTGTTATTTATGCCAATCAAGCTTTTACAAATCTTTTTGATTTTTCAGAACAACAGTTACCGTTTCCTCTACTCGAAATTACACGAAATTTAGAATTTCAAGAATTTTTAAAAACTTCAATTACTATCGAACAAACTTCAAGAAAAAGTTATTTTACATTTAATCAATTACAAGACCCACATAAGTCCTACTACGATTTAAAAGTGTTCCCAGTTGATAATATTAGTAACTATCTTTGTTTACTTCATGACGTAACAGAAAGAAAAATGGCCGATCAAATGCGAGAAGATTTTGTCTCTAATTTTTCTCATGAAGTCAGAACACCATTAACGATTTTAAATGGTCAAATGCAAAACCTGAAAAATACACTCCAAAAAGAAGCAAGCTATGAATCTCAATTTGCTTCAAGTTTTATTAAAATTGAAAATAACTCAAGACGACTTATAAATCTATTCAATGATCTCTTAAGGCTAACATCCGTAGAATCAAAAAAGGAAATCAATAAAGAGCTAATTGACATTGAGGAAATGCTCATTTTTTTAACTCAAGATTTGGTTATTAATTATCCAGATAAAAAAATTGAATTTGATATTCAGCTTTCCCATAAAACTTTTTTAGTTGATTATAATCTATTTGAACAAGTATTGCTTAATCTGATCGATAACTCTTTAAAGTATATTGAAGGCCATGGAATTATTTCAATAACTAGTTATCATGAAGAAGATTGGGATTACCTCGTTATTAAAGATAATGGTGTTGGAATTCCAGAAGATCAAATTCATAGAATTTTTGAAAGATTTTTTCGAGTTGATTCTTCAAGATCCTCAGAAATTGAAGGAACAGGGCTTGGGTTATCAATCGTAAAACACATTATTCAAAAGCATGAAGGTAGGATTAAGGCCCAAAGTACGGTCTTAGAGGGTACTAGTTTTATTCTTTCGTTTCCAAGTGTCTAGTCAGACAGTCTAAAAGTGTGCAATTTTTACAACTTTTTAAATTTTAATTATTAAAAGTAAAACCTCTAAACTAGGATGCGCCATTAATTGTATTTAGATTGAGGCCAATTATGAAGACTATTACCCTACTTCTTGTATCGAGCTTAGTAATACCTATTATAGGTAATGCAGCAGACTCTATCAGGCCTTCAAAACTAATTCTCAGTACATTTTCTTCACAATGCTCGCAAGTTGTCACAAACGAAGTTGGTGGAAGTTTAGGAACACTTCAAATTCTTTACGGTATTGTGGAAGAGTTAAAAAATGATAAAGATTGTTCAGGTGTCACTCAACTTTCTAATGCAATTACTCGTTATGGTCATTTATACGATGATTTCCAAACTCAAAGCAATAGTTCTCAAGACAAACTGATTCTGGAAAAAAAAATCTCTCTTTATTCTACTCTCGTAGGGAATCCAAATTTATCAGCGGATCAATTAAGTTACTTAAATACAGAAATTATACAGTCTCAAGCTAATTTAGTGAGTATTAAAAGTGGACTAACTCGTTTTCAATCATATTCTGGAAGAGAGGCCCGAGGAGCTGATGAAGTTGTGCACTCTTTAGATAATTTTCTCCAAAATCTTTCTCAGGACCAAAACAGTGCCTGCTATAAAAAACACGGTGCTCAAATTAGCTCCCTGGTTAGTAATGCGCTTTTAATAACTGCTTCATTCGCTGCACCTGGTGCTTCCCTAGCATTAGCAGCAGGAAGCGTCGTCGTATCTTCAATTGGTTCCTATGTTGAAAATTTTAAATACAATAAAACATTAACTCAAGCTTCAGATATTGAAATGCCAATTGCACTTAGATGTATATCGCAAGCTTTGACAGATCAGTATTGTAATGCAGATGCAACGAAATCTTTAATAAACGATCGTCTTAATAACTCCAGTAAACCCCAGGCCCGTTATGAGGGTATTTCTCTTTTAAGTTATCAGCTGTCTTCACTTTCAAAATGGTTGGAAGAAGTTTATGCAGGGAGTGAGATCACTTCTCAAGGTGATCTAATCAATCGCGAAAAACCAATTCAACAAGCTGAATTTTTAAAAAAAGTTAAACGCTATATTGAAACTTATGGAACTATCAAAACTAAAGTTTTTGAAAATATTGATAATGATTCCGAGCGCTCCCTTGCCATTGCTAAAGCGATTGAAGGATTGGCAATTATTATGGATAATCCATCATTAAATCCTAAGCCTAAAAATATGTATTCAGATAGTTCTTCAGATTTAGAAAACCCAATATTCTTATCTAATTCTCAACCACTAATGCCTTTTACTTTATGGAAAACGGGTGAGCTAACTATTGTTCCTCCATGTGGACAAACGTTGTGCACCCTAGAAGCTTACCTGGCAGAAAAAGGTATAACTCTTCAAGATTCTAACTGGTCTCAAGCACTAATAAATGCAAATAGAATTCTTCAACTTACAATTGAGCGAATAAATATTGAAAGGGCAAAAACAATTTCAGTTGACGCTTATTCTATAATGGTTAATGCAAAACGCGATTTAAAAGGAGAGGTTAATCCTTATTTGGCCTTAAAAAAAATAACTGATAATGCTGAACGAATTGGTAAATATCTAACAAATTTAGGCTGCAAGTCGAACTCTGAAAATTGTAGTGGTATGAATAATAGATATTTTCCACAGATCAGTAATATCGAAAAAACAAAGCAATTAACTTTAAGTGTGATTAAACTTGTTGAGGAATCGACCATACCAAGAACGCTGGTTGCTGATATTTTCCCTATCGAATGTAGAAATGACAAAACTTTACTTTCCTTAAGTAAAGATAACACAACAGATGATTTCGAAAAAAAGAGTTTTCAGATAACTTCATGTATTTCGAAAATTTTAAAACTTGAAGAACGTGGTACTGATGTTTATTTTTCTAAAATTAGAAATATGGTTTCTTATGAAATGGAAGCCAGACTTGCTAATAATGATCTTGGAAATGGCCTAGAAAATATAATTACATCAACCAAAGAAGATCTACTTCAATCGATTTTAAATTCTTATGCTTCTAATAATTCATCCCTTTCTATAAATGATCTTGAAACGGGCCTAGAAACGGCTCAAAACAGCACTAAAGAAACTCTCAATGTTTTTTTTGATTTTTTCAAAGAAGAAGTATTAACTGCGTTTAAAAATGATAAAATTGGAGTCTCGCCAAAGGCCGATCTCTGCTTTAGAATTCTTCCATATTTAAATGAATCAAACCAAAGTATGATGAAAGATGTTTATGAAGCTTGTGTTAATGCTAAGAAAATTTCGTACAAAGACGGACCGAGTATTATTTTTACAAACTTTATTCAGAAAATTGATTCAAAAAACTTAGTTAAAAAATCAAAATATGTTTTTAAAAATAATATAAATGAAAGAGAAAAATTTTGCGCCTATTCGGACTTTCATTCAGCGAGTATATTATACGACGAACAGATAAGAATGAAAGATCGTGAACAATCTATTAAAATATTTTCTAACCACCGATCAATTTTAAAATAGCACCTGGTTGGTCATTTGAAAGTTTTAGCATTGATAAGCTTGCGGATTGTGAAATTTGAAATTTTGCTTTATTGGCCGATTCGCGGGCCACATCTGCATCACGTATTTTAGAATTGCTATCCGATAAATTTTCTTTTGATACTTGTAAGTTCTGAATGACAGAATTCATTCTATTACTCATACTTCCCAATTGCGCTCTACTGCTACTAATTTCAGTCATCATTTTATCTAGGGTCGACAATGAGTTTTGAGAAGATTCTTTTGATCGTAAATTTACTCCTGCAATTCCAAAATTATTACTCGAATCCATTATTTTCCCAAGATCATAATGGATTCGGTCTAAATTCTTATCAGCATTTACACCAATTTGAAGATCATAAACACTTTGGTTGTCCTTAATAATATTATTGCCATTAAAACTTGTTGAGGCAGTTATACGCTCAACTTCCTTTTTCATTTGTTGAAATTCTTTATCAATTATTCTTCGATCCATATCTGAAACTGTGTCAGTTGAAGATTGCATAGAGAGCTCTCTTAATCGAGTTGTTATCGCCTGGATTGTATTAAGGGATCCTTCTGCAACCTGTAAAAGAGAAATAGAATCGTTAGTATTTCGTTCAGCTTGCGACGTACTTCTTATGATGGCCTTCATTTTACTGGATATAGCGAGTCCTGCTGGATCATCTGCAGCGCGGACAATTCTCTCCCCAGAAGATAATTGACTATCCTCATGGGCCAGCTCTTCAGTATGTTGCTGCACATACCTTTGAGCGACCATTGATTGAACGTTGGTCGAAACGCGCATGACTCTTCCTTGAAACTTTCTAAACCTCAACCATGAGGTTTTGACAACCTATCGGAAAAACTTTCCAGTTATTTAATTTAACTTAGTACCTGATGATAAATATCAAGCAATTGCTTAGTAGATTCTTGAAGATGAAAGCGCTGAGAATATAAAAAACCATTGGTGATCATAGACTTTTGAAGCTCTTCGCTTGAAAGAACATTACGTATTGCATTTGCAATACTTGACTCAGACAGTGGATCAATAAATATTGAATCTGCCCCTGCACTCTCCGGAAAACAAGATCCTTTAGAAGTTATAACCGGAATTTTTGAAAAAAGTGCTTCTACTATTGGTATTCCAAAACCTTCAAATAAGGAGGGAAAACAAAAAAGCTTTGAACTTTGATAAATAGCAGGTAAATCTTGAAACGGTACAGAATCTAAAAAATGAACTCTGTGACTCAAATTTAAATCTTTTGCTTTGCTGATAACCTGTTCTTTGTATTTTTTTCCTTGCCCTACGAAAACCAAATCTTCTTCTACAAGAGCTTCAATTTGAGCATAGGCCAAAAGTAAAGTTAATTGATTTTTCCTCTCTTCAAAGGCCCCAACATTAAGTATAAAAGGTTTTTTCAAATTATATTTCATCTTAACTTTGTCCAAAGCAGAACTTTCGAATAACTGATAAAAAATAGGTGAACAGCTTTGATAATGGACTTTAATTTTCTGCTCATTTACTCCCAATAATTCAATTAGATCTAATTTGGTTTGTTCGCAAATAGCGATAACTAAATCTGAATTTTTAGCAGCATATTTAAACTTTTGATTGTAAACAACACGGTCTAATAATGGAAAAAATTGTGGATAGCGTAGATAAATTAAATCATGCATTGTTACTATTTTTTTAAATGGCAACTTACCCTTTAAACCATAGGGAATTTCATGAGAGAGGCCGTGAAAAATATCCAGATTATCTTTTTTCAAATCAGGAGCGATTGAAAAACTACGCCATAACGAAGGCATTTTAGACTCTAAGAATGTATGTGGAGTTTTTATAATTGCTTTTTTAGGAAGTGAGTTAAGCCATTCAGATCCCCTTATATTTTGAACTGGAGGCGAATATAATAATAATTCTTCTGATGGATAATATTTCAAAAGACCTTCGATTAGTCCACGAGAATAATTTCCAAGTCCTCTAAAATTATGTGTAGCTCTTTTCGCATCAAATCCAATACGCATGAGTATCCCTAGTTAAAATCCTAGATTGAATTTTACACTAAAGTCTATCGAACCCGCTAGCTTCATTGTGCTTTGAGGTACCGAATTTATAATTAATTTTGGTTGCAGATGTATAAGTTTATTTGATTCTAGAAGTTTTTTCCAATTAACATTAGCAATGCTTAATTTTATGCAACTTCCATCACATTCTGAAGAAGCTGTAGCTCGATCAAAGTAGACAATTTTTGAATATCCATTTGCATCAACAGGTAGCCCTTCAACTGGCGAATCCAATTTTATCAAAATTTCCAATTTTTCTATAAAGCGTAATGAATCATCCTCTTTAGCATTTCTTACAGAAACTTTTAATGAATCTAAATTTATATAATCTATTAGATTAAAATCTAGCGCCGACAAGCTACTTAAATCAACATTTACTGAGGCCAATTCGAGCTCATGCCCAGAATTTGAAATAGTAGTATTTGCAAGCACTATCGCTATTGCCTGAAAAAGTTTCCCAAATAATGGAAATTTACCTGCATTTTTAGCATATTCGTCAATTTGGGTGTCATCAATTTGATAAGAAAATCGAGTTACATCATCATTTTTAAGCTGATTAATGGTAACAGCTTGATATTTAGGAGTTAGGCGTTCTCTACCGCAAGAGGAGAATCCGCTCAAAAGAAAAAGTAAAATTATAAAATTTTCTATTTTTTTCATCCACACTATATATCATAAAAACTGGTGCCATTTTGGGGGTTGTAGATTTTTCATTAAAATAATTTTGTTAACTATTTTTTTAGAATTTCTCTTATGATCGCCACAATGAAAAGAGAATTATCATTTTTATTAGTTTCACTAAGTTTGAGTGCAAGTTCTGCATTTGCGACGGTATACGACACACTTCCAAAGGGAGTTAACATGTTCGTATTAAAACAAGTAATGACCTCTAAGATTGAGTCAAAATATAACTCTAATAACCAAGAGGACACTTTATCGCTAAAAGAAAATTTTAGTTCTAGTAAACTTGAAAATATAAGCAGTTCTTTAAATACATATTTTAAAGAATTAAAGGCCATTTCTCCAGATGCATATAATCAATTTTCACTCGGAGAATTTCAAGCGGAAGCTTCGGCAGAAGTCAGCGCTCAAGGATTAGCAATTGCTCATGGGATTACCGATCGCTTAACTGTGTATGGAACCGTTCCATTTTATCACATAAAAACCAGTGTTGATTTTCGTCAAACTAAAAAAAGTAATATTGCTGCAATCGCGGCCAGTATAAAAAACTCCCCTACAACTACTGCGACTTCAACTTTTGTAAAACAATTAACTCTTCAGTTGCCAGAAACTAATGAGGAGCTATTACAATCTTTTGTGGTTAATTATTATGGCTATAAACCACTTGGTACATGGGAGAAAGATGCTTTAGGAGATACCGAAATTGGTGGTATTTATCGATTGACTGATCTTGATGATAAAGGACTAACAATTGCTGGTGGACTTGTTTTGCCAACAGGTGATGCTGATGATCCAGACTCACTCCAAGATGTCTCAACAGGCGATGGTCAATACGATACATTCCTTGAATCCATGGCCGGAATTTCTTTTTACAACAGCGCTTTTCAATTAGATTTAAAAACTAGATTTACCTATCAATTTGCCTCAAAAAAAACAATGCGCACTACCGATGATAAGGATTTACCTCTCAGTAAATACAAAGAGAAGATGACTGAAAAATTAGGGGATAAAATTGATTCAACATTGACAGCGACCTATAATTTTTCCTCAACAATAAATCTAAATTCATCTTTTATCTATAACCGTACAGGCTCAAGTGATTATCAAGCAAGTGACCCAAAAGTAAAATCGGTCCTAGATTCCAATACACTTGTCATTAATCAATGGGTACGAGTTGGAATCGGTTTTTCAAGTATTGAAATGTATAAAAGTAAAAAAATGGAAATTCCATTTGAGTTGAATCTTTCAGCACAGAAATTAATCAATGCTAAAAATACTGCAAATTATTCACGTTTTGATTTGGATTTTAGATTATATTTTTAATTATTGAATATAAGAATAAAAAATCTTACCATTTTCTTCACTAATTAATTTATATGGCTCTTCTTTAAGAAGTAATGAGCCATCCAAATCGAAATAATCAACTCCACCTGATACATTTAGAGCACTGGAAATCCCTAAACTGGTCTCTACCATACAACCAAGCATTGTTTTTAATCCAAGAATTTTAGCTTGTCGCAATTGTTTAATGGCCTTCATATAACCGCCGGCCTTCATCATTTTCACATTAATTCCGTGAAATCTTTCAACAAAATATTCGTTAATTTCTCCGTTTATAACTGACTCATCGGCCATTAACAAAACACTGCTGTGCTTTTTTAATTCTAATGCCTCATCGTGCATACTACTGTGCATCGGCTGTTCTAGGAATTCTAATCTTTTTAAATTAGAAAAATTTTCTAAAAACTTAATTGTTTCCGTTGCATTTAAAAAAGATTCATTCGCATCAACTCTAAGCGGAACGTTGGTGTGTTTTAATATTTCTTGGCAAAAATCATGAGCATTTTCTCGATTAACCTTAACTTTTAAGGCCGAAAATCTTTTTAAATTGTTATCATTTATAAAAGCTTCAACTTTCCCAATATCCATTATAGGAATTGAAAAGGAAGTTTTAACACTACTGACAACATTTGTGCCCATTAATAAGGCAACACTTTTACCTGACAAAATTGATAGGTAATGTACAAAACTAGATTCAATTCCAAATTTCAAAGATTGGGGTAAATCTAGGGACTCCAGATAGGCCACAAGACTTTCCACTCCATTAAAATCCTGGGGAGCGGATGCTTTAAATTCATCAAATTTTTCCAAAATTATTTCTCGAGTCTCCCCATAGCGAACGTTGAAGGCAACTTCACCATGGGATTTAAGCGAGCCATTTCTTAGTTCAACTATAAAATTGTGCTTAATATCTGAGCTATTTCGTGAAATATTCCAGGTAAACTTTAAAGGTAACTCTATTTCTTTTATTGACCAATTAAACATGCTTCTCACTCGGAATTTTATTTTATCATTAGTTAATGATACTATAAATTATGCTTGTACATAAAGATATTATCATCCGAATAATTTTTAGTTTTATTTTCTTTGCCATCACTTTTCGGGTTTTGGGCCCTATCTTTTTTAGTTTCATTAAAAAAAAGCTACCAGGACAATACGGACAAGAAAATGATATTGACCAGCTTATTAAAAGACAAAAAGAGAGACTCCGTTCTCAATATGGACTGCAAGGTGATATTCAATCTAGTCAACAGCAAGTGATCCAAAAAAAAGAAACTATGTCCGATGGCCCCCAAACTTTAATCCCCAGAGAAATTCATAAAATTTTCAAAGAAACTCAGTGGGGAGGTGGAGAATTTTTAAAAGAGATACAGTTAGAAATTAGCAAAAATTTTTCTTATACGATGGCCGACAGTAAAGTTAATGCTTTCATTCTACTATGTGAAAAAAGAAAATATTTGCGCTTTTTGACTACCGATAATCAATCGTCAACGTTAGCACTTAAAAATTTTTTAGTAACAATGCTTTTACTACTTTTGCTCGTTGACGAAGTTAAAGAGAGACAATTTTATATCCTTGATAAAATTGCTAAAAAGCTGGCTATTTCATCGACAGAGCTAGCTTTGGCCGTTCAATTAAAAATACTGATGACAATTGCTCATCAAAAAAATTTAAAAGATAACCGTGTCTTTAGCGAAATACTTATAATAAACCAGTTTTCAGAAGAAACGATTAAAGAAGCTGTCGAAATAATTGCTCAAAAAGAAGCAAATCTTTGGGCCAAAAATTCATCTCAACTGTTTGAGGAGCTAACCTTGGCCTTAAATTACGCCTCAGTGCTTTCACCTATACCAAAAATAAAAAATAAAAAAGATATTAGTACGGCATGTGAAATTTTAGGAATTACGATCGATCAAAATACCGAAGAAATTAAGAAAGCTTATAAAAAAATTGCATTAGTTAAACATCCAGATAAGATTCTTTCTCAGAAATTACCTAAGGCGCTTGAACAAAAAGCTATTGAAAATTTTAATTCTATTCAAGAAGCCTATGAAGTTATAATTGCATTAAAAAAATAAAAAGGGATTATATGTTCACAAAAAACAGCAGCGTGATCAAGGAAATTAAAAAGGCACTTATTGATATAATAAGTGAAACCAATGGCGTTACGATAAATGACACTCTTGAATTACTTAGTTTTAATCCCTTACTCAAAAAGAATCAACTTGTAGAAAAATCACTTGGAGAATTTAGAAAATTATTAAATGGATTTCAAAGCAATGAAGTAGATATTTCGACAGTTTTGGGCCACCCTTTCTCAGAAGCTTTTTTTGAATTCTTTAAAGAGTTCCCTCTGCCCTATCACGAGGAGCATATTCACTTAACAGGTTCTTTGAGTGCAGAGTTTATTTACCCCAGACTAAAAAAATTATTGGAAGGTTCTAGCAGTGAGATTTATAAGCAAAAAATTATTCAAGTTTATGGAGAATCATCATTACCCATAAATTCAGTTGAAGATGTTGATCGTTTAATCAGACTAAAGGAAGGAGAATTATTTAAAACATATTTGAAAATTCTTTATCTTCCCAAACTTATTTTAATTGACCGTCAAACTCATTTTGAAGCTGCTTACCACATGGCCCAAGATTTATACTCAAAATATAATGTTGGAAAAATTAGATTAAAATTTACCCTCTCTCGCTCGACAGGGCTAAGTGATGAACAAATCCCAGGCATCGAAAATTTAACTGAAGATGATGTTGTCCTAGGGTTATATGAAGGATTTATGAAATTTAAATCTGAAAATCCCTTTTTTAATTTTGTACTTTCTCCTAGTTTTAGAAAAGAGCCTAACTTTTTTGATCAAACCG
Organism: Bacteriovorax sp.; assembly: GCA_030654205.1. Taxonomy (GTDB): domain Bacteria; phylum Bdellovibrionota; class Bacteriovoracia; order Bacteriovoracales; family Bacteriovoracaceae; genus Bacteriovorax. The sequence goes on along the minus strand of JAURXW010000539.1, from coordinate 6,678 downwards.
AGTTCACTTCTAAAAAAGAACATTTTGAAGATCAAGTTCTATCTATTTTAAATCTCTTAAAAAAATATCCTTTTTTAAAAGAAGTACTTACTGAAGTCGACACTGTTGGTGACGAGCGAGAACTTTATAAGAAAAAACACTTTTATGAAATGAAATCTGGTTTAAGACGACTTCAGTATCAAGGTTTTAGAATTCGATCTCACCATGGTGAAACTTGGAAAATTTTAAGACTCGGAGTTCAGGCCGTTGATAACGCTCTTAATATTTGGCATATTGATACTCTAGAGCACGGCTTGAGTTTAGGAATAAATCCCAATTATTATTTCCATCGTCTTTTTCAACGTATAGTTGAACTCAATCAAAATTCAGTTGCTCTAGATCCTTCGGGGTTTGAATATGCTGAAATTATTGACATGGAATGGAGAGAAGAAGTAGTAAGGGATAAAATTTTAAAAGGAATACCTATAAACGATGCAGAGAAAATAAAATTTTTAAAAACAAAATTTCATACGGCCAGAGAGATTGAGCATTATCAGCATGACGTATTAAATCGAATGATTAATAAAAAAGTCTCATTAGTTGCACTTCCCTCTTCTAATTTAAAATTAACAGGTTGTTTTCCAGATTACAAAGATCATCCATTTTCTTGGTGGGAGAAAAAAGGAGTTCAATTAGGAATTGGTACCGATAACTATATAACTCTGAGTACAAACTATATACAAGAGCTTCTAATCCTACTTTATTCGAATCCAACAAGTTTAAAAATCATGAAGTTATTAATGGTTGCAACTAAGGAAACAAGAAGACCTTATATGAGTCACTTACTTTGGGAAATGAAGAAAACTATTCATGAAACAAATTCCGGACTTCATTCGCCACTCTAGATGGAGTAATTTCGACCATACACCGCTGCCAAATTAGCTGGGAACATTTACCCGATCCATCTTTGGAGCATGGTCTACAAGGCAAGTTAACTTCGAGTGTTTTAATATTGGAACCCATTGTAAAACCAAAAGCACTCGGGCCCATTAAAGATATACCATTAACTCCTAAAACATCCGTGACATGTAAAAGTCCTGTGTCTGCTGAAATAACCAACTGAGATTTTTGAATCAAATGACAGCTCTCTACTAACGATAATTTCCCCGCAAGATTCATTACTCGCATTGGATCGATATCTTCTAGCTCTTGGCAAAATAGATCTTCTTTGCCTCCAAGAACAATAAACTGTGTATTTGGCAACAGCAGTATGAGCTCTTTCCAATGATCTAGTGGCCAGCGTTTCATTTTCCAAGCAGCTGATGGAACGATCGAAATAACTTTTTTTGTTCCAATCAAGTTTGTAATTTTATTTTCAACATCAGCAGTAAAAGTCCAGTCAACAAAATGTGAATTATTTTGGGATACTATTTTCCATTTTTTTAGAGGTGTTATATAGGACTCAATACCTCTAAATGGTTTAGGGAATTTATTTATTCTAAAGGAAAACAACAATATTCTTTTCAAGCGATCTTTTGGTCTAGTTAATAAATTTGGTAAATTAAATCTACTAAAAAGAAAAATTTTAATAATTAGTGATCTCAAATTATTATGAGCATCATAAATATGTGTGTAATTTTCAGCTCGAAGTTTGAGAGCAAATTTGAATAAGCCAAGGAGCCCTAATTTTTTATCAAAGGACCAAACTTTATTTACATTAGTATTAAGTTTAACCAAAAAATCAAAATCAGCTCTTGTGGCCCAATGAATTTCATTCATACTTTCAGGGCTTGTGAATCTCTGACGAATAGGTGCAACCACTGAAGAACATTGAACAATGTCACCGAAACTTGAAAAGCGAATAATTAGAACTTTATTTTTTTGCATTATCATTCAATAATAAACTAAATGATTACAGATTGGGAACGTTCATGGCCTTTAGTTTAAAAAATTTATCATCGCTCCTAACTGTGGCTATTCAACACAATGCTAGCGATATTCATATTCGCACCAATGAAGTGCCGTGCTTGCGCATAAGAAAAGAGCTAATCCCGATTCAAACCAAAACATTCTCTAGTGAAGACATAAACGATATTATAAAAATTCTCTTGGCCGAAGGCAACCAGATCGCAGAATTAGGTCATAAAACCGAAATAGACGGGGCCTTTAATGTAGATGATCTCTGTCGTGTACGATTCAATATTTTTCGATATTTCGGTCAATATGGCATCGTATTTAGAGTTATCAATGCTCAAGTTCCCAATCTGGCCTCACTAGATATGCCAAAAATAATTTCTCGTATAGCACTTCAAAAGCGTGGTCTTATTCTTGTAACAGGTGCTACTGGTTCTGGGAAAAGTACAACTCTTGCCGGAATGATTAACCATATAAATGAAAATAATAGTTCACATATAATTACTATTGAAGATCCAATTGAATATATGCACTCACAAAAAATGTCCCGTATTTCTCAACGGGAAGTTGGAAGAGATACTGATGATTTTGCCAGTGGTTTGCGTTCAGCTTTAAGACAAGACCCCGATGTTATTTCGATTGGTGAAATGCGCGACTCTGTTACTTCTAATATCGCTCTAAAAGCTGCAGAAACTGGACACGTCGTTTTTTCGACATTACATACAACCAATACCATCACATCAATAAGTCGATTAATATCCATGTTTCCGACTCAGGAACATCCAGAAGTCAGAAAAAGATTAGCTGAAAACTTATACGCAATTATCGGACAACGTATGTTGCCTGGAAAAAATGGACGTGTTGTTATTGCTCAGGAAATAATGGTTACCTCGGCAGGAATTAGAGATTGTATTTCCGGCAAGGACGATATCAATCGCATAACTACTCTAATTTCCCAGGGACAAGGTAAATCAACGAATGGTGGTCAGACATTTGATCAGCATATTATGTATTTATATCAAAAAGGATTTATTGAAAAAGAAGTTGCTCTGGACGCTGTGTCCTCTCAATCGGATTTTATTCAAAAACTTATTGTTGAGTAATTTTACTCTTCTATAACAAATGTCTTCGCTATCATATCGTGAATTGATAAGCGTTTGCTCGAAATAAACGGAGTAACAAATCCAGCAATAATTACGATACTAATAGGTTTAAATATAAACTCTCTCTTTATAGCTTCAGAAATTGAAATAGTATATTTTTGTGCTCCACGCACTTTTAGACCTAAAATCATTTTTCCAAAGCTTGAATTATAAAATGAGACTGGAATAATTACAAAAAAGAAAAGCAGTACAGATCCAGAAAAGAACAAGCTGCTATTTTCTAGGAATGTTTCTGGAATCACACTGTCAAACTTGTATTCATTTATAAAATATTTCACAAAGCCAATTAAAATTGGAGAGATTAAATTCACAATATAATAAATTCCTCCCAAGAAAAAAATATCTAAAATGAAGGCAAGCGCTCTTTTGTGCAAAGGCGCGTAGCTGTAAATATCCTTTAATACCACCTCTTCATTATCTTGAACCTCTTGTGCCATGGCAGAACGAGTTTTAGACTTAGGAATACTTTCTTCATCAAGAACTAACTTTTTAGATTTATTTTTTTCGTGATTGATACTTTTACGTTTTAACTCTCGATCAGTTGGCTCGACTTCATTAATAATCTTAGGTGGAGCGATACTGAATTCCCAGTCTTGCTCTTCACATTTATTGTCGGTATCCACTGAGCTTAAATTTTCATTGGAATTTGTAGGATTACCAGAGTCAGTCATTTAATTCCTTCGAATTTAATATTGATCAATTTTTTTTACAATTTGATTTAATCTAGACTGAGCTTTATCACACAGAATTTTCCATTCATCATGGGTAAGGCTTGTGTCAAGATTAAGAAGTAGTTTACCAAGTTCAGAAGAAGCACGATTGAACTCACTTAAGAGTTCAACCGCAACGACTTCGTCTTCTAAGTTTTCTAATTTTTCTAAAATCTGTTCAATTTCATTATTATCTGTCATGATTATTTTGATGCAGTTTTTTTAGGTTTTAATGATTTTACAATATCATTTGCTACCATAACTGACTCTTCAAGAACCACATCTTGTCTTAAAGATTTTACCCACTCATCTTTACGTTGCTCAAAATCTTTTGCCCACTTTTTCATATCAGCTGCCCGTATATTTTCGTGTGCCTTAAGTGAGTCTTCAAAACTTGTAACTAAAAGATTTTTATCTTCCTCATCCATTTTAAGTTCTTCGGCCATTTTTTTGTTTTGAACATCTTCGCCCTGAACTTGCTTCAAATTTAATGAAACCAAAGTGTCTTTTTTCTTTTTATTTAAATATTCAACATTTTTAATAATTTTATTAAAACGTGGGTTCGTTTTTACTCTCCCAGAACTTTTTTCTTTTAACAGTGGAAGGTTGTATGTAAACTTTGACCATTTCCCAAAAGGTTTAGTTGCAATTTGATCCCATGGCAATGAATATTCAAGATCTTTTTCTCTGCTTTCTACATAGCTAAAAATATCAGGTAGAACGATGTCAGAAGTCACACCCTTATATTGAGTGGAAGCCCCTGTCACACGATAAAATTTTTGGATAGTTACTTTTAGAGCACCCATTGTTGGGCCAAACATTGATAAAAGTGGGCCTTGGTTTAAATTTAAAACGGCCTGAACTGTTCCTTTTCCGTGAGAGAAATCTCCACCAATAATAACGGCTCGACCGTAGTCTTGCATTGCTCCTGCTAAAATTTCTGAAGCTGAAGCTGAAAAACGATTGATAAGCACAATTAAAGGGCCATCATAGAAAACACTTGGATCTTCATTTTCTAATACTTCGATTTTACCAGTGTGGTCTTTAACTTGAACTACTGGTCCCTTTCCGATGAATAGACCAGACATAAGGCGGGCATCTTCTAGAGCTCCACCACCATTATTTCGAAGATCGAGAACAACAGCATCTACATTGGCTTTTTTCAATCTTTCTAATTCTTTTCTAACATCATCAGTACAATTTATTTGAGAATTTTCAAAGTCGCGGTAAAATTTTGGAAGTTGGATATACCCAACTCGCGTGTCGCTGTCTTTATATTGAAGTACTGAAGACTTTGCAAACGATGCTGCCACTTCAATTTCATCTCTCATAATTGGTATTATTTTTCTAGTTCCATCAACTTTTTTGACAGTCAGACGTACTTCAGTTCCTTTTTTTCCACGAATATATCTTACAGCATCATCAACTTTCATATCAGTTAAATCAACTGAATCGCCAGAGCCTTGAGAAACAGCTAGAATTGTATCATCAGCTTCCAGATCTTTTTGTCTCCAGGCCGGTCCACCGGGAACCACTTGAACAACCTTTATATATGAACCATCTTCTTGCAGAACTGCTCCAATCCCCTCGAGCTTTCCAGTGATATCAATATCAAAATCTTCTTTTTTCTTCGCAGGTAGATAAGTTGTGTGAGGATCAAAAACGGCAGTAACCGAATTATAAAAATTATCTAGTTGATCATCTCTATCTTCTTTAGCTAAACGATCAAATATTTTTTGAAATCTTTTTGAAACTGACTCATGGGCCTTGGCCCTCATTTCCGCATCTGTAAGTTTTTTAACAGGAGCTAATTTCTTAGTTGATTTTTGTGTAACTTTTTTTATAACTTTTGAAGGCTTATCAGATTGCTCATCGATTAACGACAAATATTTATTAAGAGTGGCCTGCTTAAAAATAAGCATCCAATTATCTTTTAGCAGATTTTCATCTTTTGCCCAATCACGTTTCTCTGGGTCTACTTCAACTTGTTCTACCCCATTAAAATCAAATTGTTTTTTAAATGCTTCTTTACGAGCAGCTTCTGCTAAAGCAGTTCTTTTTTTTACAATGGCCAGAGATTTCTCTATTAAGGTATAGCTACCATTAACCATCTCGTCATCCATATCAAATTGATAGGCTTCAAGCTCTTTGATATCCCCTTTTGTCAGGAATTGTTTTGAGCCATCTATTTTTTTTAAATATTGAGTAAAAGATTTTTGAGAAACTTCATCATTAATTTTCAATGCTCGATAGTGATATGTTTCAAGCGCATTTTTTAAAATATTACCAATGAGTTTCTCTCTCCTTGGATCTTTGGTCTCTTTACCAGCACTACTATCTTTAGCCTGGGCCAATTGAATATTAGGAAGATATGAAATCGAGAGTCCCGTAAGGACAAAGTAAAAAAGAAGACGTTTCATTTTTTCTCCAAAAAAAGATGCACTGAGAGGCAATGCTCCTATGATACCTCAGTTTCCTTTAAGGGGTAAAAAGAAAAAATTTCTTGTTTTTGGAGTCTCTGAAATTAATATTTGATCTTTTTTATGAAGTAATATGAAAAAAGCCGCTCACTATTTAACAAATAGGAACGGCTTTATTATAAAGTTTTTAGCTAAGACTATAGCCCATCAATGACCTGTGCTGCTTTTTGTAACCAACCTAGACTGTTTGATCTTAAATCCAGTGCCGTTGGAGCATACTGGATATCAGCAACTGTTGGTCTATTTTCTGAACACATTGTCTCTGAACTATTATCGTCAAATATTGTGTCAGTAAGAGATTTACCAGGAGCACCAAATAAAAAATTTGGTACCTGAGTAGAAAACACTCTTAGTCTATCTTCCCAGTTGGTATTTAATTCACCTGTAGATATAAATCCGGCCCCCGTTCCATTTGAGTGCGTGCCGATAATC